>JBLNDG010000068.1:0-8100 GCA_050261415.1 Caulobacteraceae bacterium
CGTATACCTATAAATGGACGTTATTTTTATTTAAAGAACAAATATGCCCTTAATCTGTCAATTGAAGGCTTGTTCCATCTATGTTGTACATGCTTTTATCCCTGTATGCCTGCCATACGCATTTCTACTTAAGCTCAAAAGTACACGTTACTACTGCCGTTATTTCCTTTTGTATAGAGCTGGTGTCATTTATTCCGTAATCTGCAACCTCGGTGGAATACAGCGGGGTTATCTGGAAAACCCCCATTTTTGCTGACTTAAGCGTTCCGATGCTGCTCCCGGTGTTTTGTGCTATCTGCTCAGCTCTATTCTTTGCATCCTTGGTCGCTTCTGCAAGCATGCTTACCTTCAAGTCTGCAATTTTGGTGTAAAAGTACTGCGGCGGAAAAGACTGAAATTCTACACCTTCATTTATCAATTCCGTTGCTTCTCTGGAAATCTGACTTATCCTGTCAACGTCCGCGGAGCTTATTTCCACTTGCTGCTGCAACCGGTACCCCAACAAGTTGTTTGTATATTGGCCGTTTATATTTACCTCAAAGATGGGACTTGTGTCTATGGACGTGAATACCAGCTCGTCATCGCCTATTCCCTTGCTTACTAAATACTTTCTTACCTTATCCGAGCTTTCCTTCAACCGTACATATGCCTCCGCCATAGTTGGGGACTGGCAGGAAAAGCTGCCTCTCCAGACGATCAAATCCGACTTTAGCTGCTGCTTGGCAGAACCGGTTACAGTAATCGATGTGTTTCCCTTTATTTCTATCAGTCCCCTAACTGCCAGGTAGGTTGAAGTAATAAGCCCTCCCGCAAGGATCAGTGCCACAAGTATGAAAGCCAAATATTTTTTGTTTTCCTGGTTCACTATCAGACCCTCCTTTACATTAAGACCACTTTCGTCATTTTGTGATAAGCTTGTGTATATTATGTTATGCCTTTTCTATGGCTACCCTGCTCCCTAACCCGTTTATAGCAGGGCCTTCAACTATCAGGCGCCTTGCTATCCTATTCTTTAGTTCAGGTACATGACTTATCAAACCTATTACACGCTTCTGCGTGCTCAGTCTTTCAAGAGCATCAACTACAGTGTCCAACAGATTACTGTCAAGAGTTCCGAAGCCTTCATCCAAGAAAAAGAACTCAAGTGGGCTTTGTCCTTTGAGCTGTATTTGGGAGGATAAAGCAAGCGCAAGCGCCAGGGATGTTAAGAAGGTCTCTCCCCCTGACAAGGACGTAACCATCCTGTGTATGCCTCCGTTTGAATCATCCCGTATAACAAAGCCGTTTTCTATATCAAGTTCCAGGCCATATCTGTGCCTTGTAAGGGTGCCGAGTGTTTCAGATGCTTCTTTAGCAACATACCTCAGCCTTTCCTCCGATATATATTCTATGAACCCGTTCCCTTTCATAAGGTTCTTCAGCTGTTCGAGATTCTCCATCTTTTTTGTATTGCTCTTCATTTCCTTACTGAGGGAAAGCCAGCTTTCATAGTTGGTTTTTAAATTGCCGTATTTATTTCTGGAGCTTTCAAAGGCAGAAATTCCGTTCTCCTTTAAAAGCTTCAATTCCTCATACCTGCCGCTTGTTTCCTGCCATTGCTCTCCTGTTATGCTTCTTCCCTTAAGCTTCTTCTCAACCATTGCTTTCTGGGCTTCTATGCTCTTTTTTGTTTCTTCGAATTCAAAAATCTCTTTCTTAAGCTGCAGAAGAACATCCCCCGGTACTGCGGCATTCTCCGCTTCCTCGATTGAACTAAAGCCCCTGCTAAGAAGCTCTGCTCTGAGTTTTTCCGTTTCGCTCTCCAGTTTTTCCTTAAATATATCTCTCTGCTTCTCCAGCGCGTTTTTCTCTTTACCGGCCTTTTCGTATCTCTCCCTTGATGAATTCAATCGTTCCTGAGCTTCCTGCTCATTTGAAGACAACTTGCCGATTTCCTGGTCCGTTGCAGCTATCTCCGCATTTAAATCCTTGTCTCCCGCAACTTCTTGAATTTCCTTCTGCTTTTCACTCTGCTGGTATTTTAAGCCTCTGCCTTCTGCATCTATATCTGAAAACCTGTTTATCAGCTGCTGTTTTTCCGTTTCGAGTCTTTCAAGTTCCTTCCTTGTGTCGGCTGTTTTCTTCTCCAGTGCATCAATGCTCTTTTGTAATACTTCAAGTTCATTATCACAGTTCTGTATTCTCTCCAGCTCGCTCTTTATACTTTGGATTCCCAGGTCCTTTATGAAAGCCTGATATGCCTCACTCTTCCCGGAATAATCCGTTTCAGATGCCGATAATACCTGCTGAGCCTCCTGAAGGTGCAGCTTGTTGGCCTCAAGCTGTGATTTCTTCCCGCTTATATCAATCTGATACCGGTTGTATTCTCTCTCTTTCAGGGCGAGCTCCTCTTCAAGCTTCTGGAGTCCCTGCTCCCATTCGTCAATTGCCTTTAGCTTATCCTGTCTTTTCTCCTTAAGCTCTTCCATAAGCTGTTCGATATGTACTATATCCAGTCTCTGAAGCTCTTGGGGCAGTTTCATTATCCACTCGTTCCGCTCCTCCTGCTTCCTTGCCGCATCGTCCTGCAGGGTTGACACCTGATTCCTTAGATTATTATGCTGCTCTTCCAGCTTTATGCATTCATTTTCAAGCACTCTGCTCTGGCCCTCCAGCTTTTCAACCAGATCCTGAAGCCCGGTGATTTTGCTTTCAATTCCCGCTATCCCGCTGTCTCCGCCGTAAACCGACGGGCTTGGATGAGTTGTTGACCCGCAGACGGGACAGGGTTCATTTTCTTTTAATTCTTTAGCCAGCATATAAGCAGTATTTTTGTGGTATTCAGCCTTTTGCTCCTCAAGCAGCTTCCTCTTGCCTTCAAGCTCCTCATGCTTGTTCCGTATAAGACTTGCGGTTTCATCAATCCTGCCCGCTATCCCATTTGCCTGACTCTCAAAATTTCTCAATCTGTCCTGCAGCTGTTCAAGGTCTTTATCCTTTACCCGTAAGGTGTCAGTTATAGCTTTTATGCTGTAAAACCTTGTATCCTCCTGCATGATGTCCTTCCTATCCCCGGGCTTTGCACCTTCATGCTGCTTAAGAACATCCTTCAAGCCGGAGATTTCATTCTGAAGCTTTACACCTGCTTTCTCCAGATTGCCCAGTTCCTGTTCCTGACCGACAACTAATCCGGCCAGCATTTCATGCCTGGATTTAAATTTTTCAAGGCTTGCTATAGAGCTGTTCAACTCTTCTTCAAGCTTAACTCCCTTTTGAACTTTGCTCCTATAATTTGCCTCAATTTTTAACCCTTCTGCAAGGGATTTTTGTTTCTCAATATCTGCAAGAATCAGATCAAGCTGTGCCTTCTGTTCCGATATCAATATTTCCCTATCGGAAATCTGTTTTTTTGTATCAACATAACCCACCCTAAGCTTTTGCAGGGCATCCTCAAGCTTTTCAATCTCCTTCTTTGTCTCCAACGCTTTGATTAACCTTGTTCTCCGTTCTACAAGCCTAGGGATGTTCTTCTTCCTCAAAAGGGCGGCCTTTTCATATTCCAATCCGGAAGCTTCCAGTTCTGCCTGGAACCTTAACAAATCCATGTCCAGCTTCACCAGTTCAGTTTTTGTTGCTTCCAAGTCCTGTGCAGTCTTTTTATAGCTGCTTATCCTTTCCTCCAGACTTCTGGCAGCCTGTGCCTTTTCATAAATGCCCTTTTTCCCCTCAATTTCATCTGCCTTTAGTAAATGTTCCTGTTCCTTGCTCCTGATATCAGCAAGTTCACTGGTAAGCTCCCAAACATCTTTAGCAGCATTATATTCCTTCTCTATTGCCTTAAGTGCTTCATCAATCTTATCCCTGTTCTCCTGCGCAGCCGTCATTGCAGCTTCCGCTTCCTTTAATGAAGCCTCCGAAATATCACCCAGGACGGATACGGCACCCTCAATACCCGAGAGCTTGTTCCTCACCTGTGCAATTTTTTTGTTGACTTTTTCTGCAAGCTGCCTTCCATATTCCTCAAGATAGAATATACGCTCCAGCATCTTTGTCTTCTCCGACTTCGGAGATAGTAAAAACTCCTGAAACTTATTCTGAGGCAAAACAACCGAACGGGTGAAATCGTCAAACTGAAGGCCTAGAAGTTCTATAACCGCTTCATTCACTTCATTCTGCTTGTCTGCTATGATTATATCTCCTGAGGGTGATATTTCAAATAATCTTGTTATTCGCGCTTCTACAGAGTTCTGCGAGTCCTTTTTCCTCCTGTACACCCGTTCAACCCTGTAGGTTCTTCTCCCTCCTTCCTTAATAAGATCGAAAGTAAAGGAAACCCTTGTGCTATTTACTGATGTATTCATTATCCCCTGTGTACCCCTGTTTGCTCTTTGCACATTTCCATAAAGAGCTAAGGTAATGGCATCCAAAATTGTAGATTTTCCGCTCCCTGTAGGTCCGAAAATCCCAAACAGTCCTGTTTCTCCGAGGGTGTCAAAGTCTATGGACTGCAGCTCCTTAAAGCTTTGCAGCCCCTCTATTTCAAGAAGCCTGGGTCTCAATACCCTCACCTCCAGGCAGAGCAGCATCATTATCCTCATCGCTGCTGTAATTAACGACTTCAAGGAAAGTTTCAAGTATCTCATCTGCGGCTTCCATACCAGTCTTATATCTGTAATAGTCCTTGAACAATTCGTCTATGCGCTTACTCTCACGGGCTTCATAGCTAAACTGTGCTTCCTTTTCTTCCAGAATAACCGGTCTTATGTTTATAATCCCCGGGTTAAGCTCCCTCAACCTTTTTTGTTCTTCAAGGGTAAGTGCCCGGTCTGTATGTATCTCCAAATCTATCCATGCATTGCTGTCTCTTCCTTCTTCGCACCATCTCAAGGCTTCTTCTATACCATTCCTGGCTTTCCACTGCTTCAAGGGCTTCCCTGAGTTAAGGTATACCTCCTTTACCTCCGGTTCGCTCCCTGGTACTGCATTAACAATGAAAACCAACTTGCTGTAATCTGTCTCTGAAAAGCTGTAGGCAAGAGGTGAGCCGGAATAATAGGCAGGAGACGGAGCACTGTTTACTTTCTGAGGCCTGTGCAAATGTCCCAGTGCAATAAAATGTGCATTATCCGGAAGAACACACGGATCTACCATCAAAGCACCTCCCAGCTGCCTTTCCGAATCTGACGTCCTCCCGTCCCGGAGGAACATATGACTCACAATCAGGTTTACAGTATCATCCCTGAAATTTGTGCTTAATTCCCTGAGCAGCTCTCCGATTCTGTCAGAGTATGCCTGTTGCAGCTTATCCTCATCCGATTCCGATGATAGTATCTGCTCAAGCCTTGATTCCGAAGGATATGGAAGGGTTATGACAACTGCATTGTGTCCACAGCCTGCAAGCCTTATCTCCAGCCAGCCGGAGCCTGAGTTTACCACTTTTATGGTGCCGTCCTTACTTTCGTGGATTCCTGCATCACTACCCGGATAGCCCAAAAGTATTATTCCGTTTTTATATGCAAGGGGACTGGCTGCACATAACCTGTCAGGGGAGTCATGGTTCCCGGCTATTACTACAATCGCCCTTTTACCTTTCCCGTTCAGCCTGTCCACCGCTTCATAAAAAAGCTCCTCCGCTACGGAAGATGGGGTGTAAGTATCGAATATATCCCCTGCAACCAGTACAAGGTCTATTTCTTCCTTGTCTGCAATACCGCAAAGCTCATCTATAAATTGCCTTTGCTCATCTATTCTATTAATATTTTCCAAAGTCTTTCCAAGGTGCCAGTCTGATGTGTGAAGTATTTTCATCATCATTCCTCCTGCTATCTGCGCTGTTCGCCTGTTAAAAAAGGAATCCAGGGTGTGATGTCATCCAACCCATGGGCATAATCCATGTTTTCGAGTAATTTACCATTATATATATTCTATCGAATTTATTGCCAAAAGACAATTGAATATACATAATAGAACGCACATAGGGGCAGTTAAAAAGCAGCCATATATAACAGCTGTACCCTGCTATATTTGACTGCTTTACTTATTACTTCAGCGCCCCTGCTTTATTAAAAGGCCAGACCCGGAACACTGCCTTTCCGGTAATATTCTTTCCGTCTACGAAGCCCACGGAATCAAACCGGCTGTCCCTGCTGTTCTCCCTGTTATCCCCCATAACCATATATTCACCCGGAGGAATCTGCGTTTTTACAAAGCCAAAATCAGGTGTCGGCGAAGTTGTATAATCGGGTTTCAATTCTTTACCGTCTATGTATACTTTGTTATCCTTTATTTCAATTGTTTCTCCTGGTAAACCGATGACTCTCTTTATGAGATTGTGCTTTTCCAGTTTGTCCTGCTTGCTGTCTATGACCACTATATCTCCTCGGTGAGGCTCGCCAACCAGGTAGCTTATTTTCGATATGATAAGTATCTGCCCCTCGTGAAGTGTCGGCTCCATTGATATACTCATCGCATATGCGGTTCTGAAAATAAAGGTTCTTAATATAAGGGCCAGAACCAATGCAAGAAGTATTGTTTTTACCCATGAATATATTTCCTTTTTCATTCCTTCATCCATAAAAATCACTCCTCAACGATTATCTATGCCAGTAGCTTTACCAGCAGTTCAGGCAGTAATACCGCCACCCCTATTCCATATAGAAGGTTAAGCCAAACGAATAATCCCATTGCATCGCCGTTGCGCCGGAAGGAGTGCATGGCAATAGAAACTCCCAACCATAGCAGAAAATAATTCAACAGCGATCCGGACCCAAAATTCACAACCTGTATTGCTGCCGGCAGTGATATCAAAACTCCAAGAATCGTATTCAAAACGAAAGACCCTATACCGGTAAGTATTTGCTGTGTGAGCCCATACATAAGAACCCCCGGAAATGTAACCAGCGATACTAATTGTCCAGGTTTAAAATGCATTGTTTTGCCCCTTTCAAAGTATCCTTCCATTACCTAAGTTTGAGTTCTCCTCTAAACACCGATTCCAACGTGGTCATATCATAGTAATTTTTCTTTTTCAGAATATCAAAAAGCTCGTCACGTTCTGCGGTCATATTATTATAATAATAAGCAAGGCAAAGGTTGGCAGCAACAGACATATCCCTGCTGTCATATTTATAGGCCTTTTCTGCATATTCAAGTCCTGCGGCATCCTGGTGCCTTTTGAATTCTAACTTGGCGAGAGCCACATAGGCTTGAGGATGCTCTATATTTCTTTCCAACACTTTGTTGCAGCATTCTATTGCTTTTTCATAGTCTCCTGTTTCCCTATAGACTGCAGAAAGATTAAGCAGTGCAGAATTGAAATCCGGCTGCAAGCTCAGGGCTTTATTGTAATAATTTCCGGCTTCCTTATATTTTCCCATATCGAAGTAAATATTAGCCAGGTAAAATGTCCCCAGTGCATTATTCCGGTGCTTTACCAGGTATGCTTCCAACTTTTCAGATGTCTTTTCAAGCTCTTCCTGCCCATAAAGCTTTAGGGCTTCCTTAAGTTCATTACTTTCAAAATACACTGTGTCCAGCTGCTTAATTATACTGTTTACTTCCTTTGCAAGCCCGGGGGAAACTTCCCGTCCGGCAATCTCCCCAAGCAATTTGCTGCTTTCGCTGATCCTTTCATTGTGAAAGTATGATACTGCTAATCCGGCAACTATATTCGGAGAATCCGGGTACCTTCCCAGAACCGACTCATACTCTTGAATCGCCGTTGAATAGCGTTTGGCTTTCTGAGCCTGAACCCCGCGTTCAGATGCGATACCCGCTTTAAATACTGACGGCAGCCCGACCAGTGAGTATATCAATATTGCAGCCATAAGCAGAAGAAAAACCTTTATCCATATTGACACCGGCCTTCGGAAAGGCATCGACCCGTCGCCCATTCTCCAGCCCCCCTCGCCTTATATATATTCAATCCTACAATAATTTCCTGTAAATATCAACTTTTAAAACAACCAAAAAAAGGGCTGTATCAACAACCCTTTTTATTTATAATGCATAGGAAAGTATAAATTTCCGATGTGGGCCCACGAAACAAGTTCGTTACACCCACAACATCAATGTAAGGTTTTCCTATGGGAAAACCTCCAGTGTGACACTTTCCGTTAAATG
>JBLNDG010000069.1:0-10686 GCA_050261415.1 Caulobacteraceae bacterium
ATGTAAACAATTTTATAATAAACATTAATACTATGGCACTAATAATTATCGGGGGACTCGGTTTTTCAGTGTGGACCGATATGTACCGGCTAATAAGGGACCGGAGTCTCAGGAATGTTACACTGCATACCAAAGTGGTTTTGGCTACTACAATAATCCTGATACTGAGTGGAGCAATCTTTATATTTATAATGGAATACAATAACCCAGATACAATTAGGGATTTACCTTTATCAGGAAAAGTGCTTGCTTCGTTTTTTCACTCTGTAACACCCAGAACGGCCGGCTTTAATACTCTGGATACCGGTGCCCTGACGTTGCCTACAAAGTTTATGACAATTATATTAATGTTTATAGGTGGTTCGCCGGGTTCCACTGCAGGAGGTATAAAAACGGCTACAGCAGCTATTCTTTTTCTAACAGTCTTGTCGGTTGTAAGGGGCAAGGAGGATACGGAGGTTTTTGAGAGGCACATTCCAAAATCCCTGGTGTACAGGGCAATGTCTGTGGCATTTATTAGCTTAAGCCTTGTCGTATTTGTAACTATGGTGCTTTCTATTACGGAAAATGCAGACTTTATGACGGTCTTTTTTGAGACAACTTCAGCCTTTGGTACTGTAGGGCTTTCATTGAATTATACGCCTCATCTCAGTACCCTTGGAAGGATTATCATAAGTCTGACTATGTTTGCCGGCAGGGTCGGACCATTGACACTGGTTCTTGCGTTTGCACAGAGAGCAATAAAAAATAAAGGAAACGTCAAGTATCCTGAAGACAGGATTATGGTTGGTTAGAAAGGAGACAGAAATGAAACAGTTTGTAGTAATAGGCATCGGAAGATTTGGCAAAGCACTTGCAGAGCGGCTTTGCGAGTTGGGGCATGAAGTGCTTGCGATTGATAAGGATGAGGAAGAAATACAGAAAATATCGGATAAAGTAACCCATGCTGTTACAGCAGATGCTGCAGATGAAAATGTACTCAGATCCCTGGGTGTCAGGAATTTTGATGTAGGAGTTGTTTCCATCGGCTCAGACATACAGTCCAGCATAATAATTACTTTGATGCTTAAGGAGTTGGGTGTGCAATATGTTGTAGCAAAAGCCCAGAACGACCTTCATGCCAAAGTTTTGTTCAAGATAGGTGCAGACAGGGTTGTATTCCCCGAAAGGGATATGGGCGAAAGAGTTGCTCATAATCTGATAGCTACTAATATACTTGAATTCATTGAGCTGTCCCCGGAACACAGTATTATTGAAATTGCCGTTCCCCAGAGCTGGATAGGCAAGAATCTCAGAGATTTGAACTTAAGGGTTAAATATGGAGTAAACGTTGTTGCAGTAAGAAATGCAAACAACGACGAGCAAATAAATGTATCACCTAAAGCGGATAACGAGATTAAAGAAGGCGATATACTGATTGTAATAGGAAGCAATGAAGACTTGAAAAAATTAGAGAAGAAAGCTGAGTAGTGCAGCGTATGAAGGAGTTAATACGGAGCAGCAGCAACAAAAACATAAAGCTTGTCAAAGCCCTTCAAATGAAGAAAACCAGGGATGAACAGAACTTGTTCATTATTGAAGGGGAAAAGCTATTGAAAGAGGCGCTTGACTATAATGTAAACATTTCCTTTGCACTCCTCAGTGAGAATTATACGGAACAGCCAAAATCTGAAGAGTTGACTGCCGTATTGGAAAGTAAAGGTGTACCGATTCTTTTTGCAGAGAACCGAATATTTGGAGAAGCCGGAGAAACAGAGACTCCTCAAGGTATATTAGCTGTTGCAGAAAAGCTCTGTTTTGACTTTGACGTTGTCACAGAACAGGATGCCCTTTGTTTTTTGCTGCTGGACGGGGTAAGAGACCCGGGCAATGTGGGGACAATAGTGAGAACAGCGGATGCTTGCGGGATAGACGCTGTGATACTTACCAAAGGCTGTGCAGACTTGTATAATGGCAAGACAATCAGATCTACCATGGGCTCGCTTTTTCATATACCTGTATTTCAGAATGCTGATCCGGTTGAAACCTTGAAAGTGTTCAGGGAAAAAGGGATAGTAACAATTGGAGCAGCTCCAAGGAGCGAAATGAATTGTATTGAAATGCAGGATTTTGAGAAGTCGGCAATTATAATTGGCAACGAGTCCCAGGGGATAAGGTCTGAAACAATGTTACTACTTGATTATAAGGTAAATATTCCGATGCCGGGAAGGGCAGAATCCTTAAATGCAGGTATAGCAGCTGCAATCATGATGTATGAAATTGCAGTCAGGAAAAAATATTCTAAATAAGTTATAGATTTCTGAAAGCATGTATTAAAGGCTTAAAATAAGCTTTTAATACATGCTTTTTTATCATAATATAAAACAATATTTTGAGAAAGGAGGTAAAATGTAATAAATATAGAAATATATAGGAAATACTATCGTGGAGTGATATGATGATATACAAAACAAAAACCTGTACATTATACGGAATCGAAGGTTATGTGATAGACGTGGAAATTGATTTGTCCAATGGTCTTCCGGGCTTCGATATAGTCGGACTTCCAGATGCTGCGGTAAAAGAGTCAAGAGAAAGGGTGAGGGCTGCAATTAAAAACTCTGAATACCAGTTTCCACAGAAAAGGATAACTGTTAATCTTGCCCCTGCAGATATTAGAAAGGAGGGTTCCATATTCGATTTGGCAATTGCCGCAGGTATATTGCAGGCAGGCATGTATATTGAAAATACCGAAATGGATGACTGTGCTTTCCTCGGGGAGCTGTCGCTGGACGGGAGAGTCAAGGGTATAAAAGGCATTTTGCCAATGTGCCTGAAGCTGAAAAGCGAGGGATACAAAAAAATCGTACTCTCCCCTGACAATGCCGATGAAGCTGCCCTTGTAAAAGACATGGAGGTATATCCTGTTGAAAATATTAAGGATATGGTAGATTTCTTGTGCGGACGTAAACAAATATCCACGCACAAGGTTGACATTAACAGTATATTGGCAAGCTCAGCTGTTGAAGAGTATGATTTTGCCGATGTAAAGGGGCAGGACACCGCTAAGCGGGCACTGGAGATTGCAGCTGCAGGAGCGCATAATGTAATCATGCTGGGACCGCCGGGTTCGGGTAAAACCATGCTTGCAAGGAGGCTTCCTTCCATATTGCCTGACATGACCTTTGAAGAAAGCCTGGAGGTAACAAAGCTGTACAGCATAGCGGGCCTTCTGAAAGAGAAGCTTTGCCTGGTAACCAGAAGACCTTTCAGATCACCGCATCATACCATGTCATCCGCTTCCCTTATAGGCGGGGGTAAGGTGCCTCATCCGGGAGAAGTCTCTCTGGCGCACTACGGTGTACTCTTCCTGGATGAGATGCCTGAATTTCCAAAGAATGTACTGGAGGTGCTAAGACAGCCTCTTGAGGACGAGTGTGTTACCATATCAAGAGTAAACGGCACAATAACCTATCCTGCCAAGTTCATGCTGATTAGCTCGATAAACCCATGTCCATGCGGGTTCTACGGGGATGAATCGGGAAAGTGTACCTGTACTCCGATACAGATAAAAAATTACCTGGGAAAGATTTCGGGGCCTCTTATGGACAGGATAGACCTGCACATTGAAGTGCCCTCGGTTAATTTTAGTGAAATGTCGGCAAATACTTCAGCCGAAAGCTCGGAGGTCATAAAGAAAAGGATAAACAAAGCCAGGAAGCTCCAGCTTGAGAGGTACAAGAACGAAGGAATCTACTCCAATTCACAACTGAAACCCAAGCATATGCCTATATACTGCAGTATAGGGAAAAAAGAAAAGGAACTCCTGAAAAATGCTTTTGACAGATACAACCTGAGTGCAAGAGCATATAACAGGATTCTTAAAGTATCCAGGACTATAGCTGATCTGGAAGGCTCGGATGCCATAAATATGGATCATATAGCCGAAGCCATACAGCACAGGAGCCTGGACAGGAAGTATTCGTTGTAAAGAGGTGTGCTTCTTGAAAACCAGTGAAAATGACATATTTGAAGTAATAAAAAAGCTGCCCAAATACAGCAAGCTTGTATATAAGCTGTACAGGAGCAAAGAAACCGGTAAAAAACAGAAGCTGCTTCTGTCCCTTGGCATTGCTTATAGTATTTCGCCCATTGACCTGATACCGGGAATAATTCCTGTGGCAGGGCAGCTGGATAATCTTCTGATTATGCTCCGCTGCCTTGAAAAGGCACTAAACTCAATGGATGCAGCAACAAGCAAAAAGTATTTGAGTGAAGCGGGCATAACAATGGACGAGATAAGGGAAGACATTGAGATAAGCCGTGAAACACTTAAAGCGACGGGCAGGGGAGCTGTCAGGCTTGCTGCAAACACAGCAAAATTCATTGGTTATTCTACATTATACACAGCAAAGAAATTATGGAAAAAGAAGCCCTACTAGTATATAAACCAAAAAAAATCAATGCCGGCAGTAAATATTGCCGGCTATAAATAGGAGGGGGAAGAATTAATATCCTTGTTGTTTTTATTATAACAAAGCATTATTACAGAGTTGTTATCAGAGTGTAACAATTTAGTAAAGAATGTAACAAAATTGTATCAAAGTACCAACCGGAAAGGAGATTGGGTTCCTTTTCTTATTTTTTGCCTGTTATAAGGCTTTCGTGAATTCTCATGAAAATATTACCATCTATTTGTTTTTATGATATATTAATTATATTGAACTCACCGGAGGATTTATATAGTGCCTGAACTTTTATGTTTCACAGAAAAGTTTTGCACTTCAATGTAAAACTCTATATTTGCAGCAATTCATTTATTGCAAATATTATGAGTTTTATCACTAGGTTAATATTTGGGGGTGAATGCATGCGCGATACAAGGTATTGGCTTTGGCTGTCCACTATTCCGGGAATAGGAAGCAAAAGACTTATGGAGCTTGTAAATTACTTCGGTTCTGCAGAAAATGTATTTGAATGCTCAAGGGATGATCTTATAAAATCCGGACTGCTGGGCGAGAAAGCAATCTCAGCTGTTATTTTGGGAAAAAGCTTAGAAAATATAGATTATTATTTAAAATCTGTGAAAGAAAATAATGTAAAGGTTTATACTATACATGACAGTGAATATCCCGACAATCTTAAGCTTATACATGATCCGCCGCCAATAATATATGTTAAAGGTGAATTAAAAAAAGAGGACAATTTTGCAATTGGAATTGTAGGGTCAAGAAAAGCGAGCGATTATGGGCTGAAAGCTGCAGGGAGGATAGCTGCAAGGCTTGCCGAGCTCGGTATAACAATTGTAAGCGGAATGGCTTTGGGTATTGATTCTGCTGCACACAACGGAGCCCTGCAGGGACGTGGCAGGACTATAGCCGTGCTTGGCTGCGGGCTTAAAAATGTATATCCCAAATCAAATACCTGGCTCAGCAGGGATATTGTCAAGAATGGTGCATTGATATCAGAATATCCGCTGGATACAGAAGCCATGGCGCAGTATTTCCCCGCGAGGAACAGGATAATAAGCGGATTATCACTAGGAGTCATTGTAGTTGAGGCAGGGGAAAAGAGCGGTTCATTAATTACGGCGGATTTTGCGTTGGAGCAGGGCAGAGAAGTTTTTGCTGTCCCTGGAAATATAAGTTCTCCAAACAGTAAAGGAACCAATGCACTGATCCAGAACGGGGCAAAGCTTGTGAGCAGCATTGAAGACATATTGGAAGAGCTGAACCTGAATATTATATATAATGAAAAGAAAAATATAAATAATAATGAAGAAATGAAAGATATCGGAAAAGAAGAAAAAGCTGTACTGGACAGCTTGAAAACAACAGGGCGGAATATTGATGAAATAATTAGGGCAACAGGTTTGACCGCAGGAAAAGTGATGTCGGCAATAACCAAGCTTGAGCTAAAGGAATTAATCCAGCAAAATGAGGGATATTATTATACTACATGATTTTATCGTATTGGAAAACGGTCAATAAAAAAGTTGACATGTTACAAATATTTGACATTTGTAACATAAGTATTAAATAAAATGTATTGATTCTTTTTAGAATATTCTGTTATAATAAGGTTTGAATTTTTAAAACGAGGTGAATATTTTGAAAACATCTTTAGTAATCGTTGAATCACCCGCAAAAGTAAAAACAATAAAAAAGTTTTTGAGCTCAGGGTATAAGGTTGAGGCATCGATGGGACATATCAGGGATTTGCCCAAGAGCCAGCTTGGAATAGATGTAGAAAATGGATTTGAACCTAAATATATAACTATCCGGGGAAAGGGAGAAATTACCGAAAAACTGCGCAAAGAAGCTAAAAATTGCGACAAGGTTTATCTTGCAACCGACCCTGATAGGGAAGGAGAGGCAATATCCTGGCATCTGGCAGCTATACTTGGCTTGAATATGGACAACGCATGCCGTATAGAATTCAATGAAATTACTAAAACTGCGGTAACTAATGCGTTGAAGAGCCCTAGAAAGCTTAACCTAAGTCTTATTGATGCCCAACAGGCAAGAAGGGTTCTGGATAGGCTGGTAGGGTACAAAATCAGCCCGCTTCTCTGGAAAAAGGTAAAAAAGGGACTAAGTGCAGGAAGAGTCCAGTCTGTTGCCGTGAGGTTAATATGCGACAGGGAGAATGAAATCCGTGCTTTTGTTCCTAAAGAATATTGGTCATTGACCGCAAAGCTGAGCGATACACTATCCAAGAAGGGGTTTGATGCAAAGTTCTATGGAACAGAAAAGGAAAAGCTTGAAATAACGAGCAGCGATGAAATGGATAAACTGCTTGCTGAGCTCAAAGGTGCCAAGTATTCTGTTAAAAAGGTAAAAAAGGGCGAGAAGAGGAGAAATGCACCTAGTCCTTTTATAACAAGTACTTTGCAGCAGGAGGCATACCGCAAGCTTGGATATACAACCAAGAAAACCATGATGATAGCGCAGCAGCTTTATGAAGGCGTAGATATCAAGGGTGAAGGGACGATAGGTCTTGTAACGTATATAAGAACAGACTCAACAAGGATTTCTGATGAAGCGAAAAGGGATGCGGCAGGATATATAGCCGAAAAGTTCGGGAAAAATTATCTAGGCGGAGAAAACAGACAAAGCAAGCCGGGTAAAAAGGTCCAGGACGCCCATGAAGCCATCAGGCCTTCATCTATTTATAGGGAACCGGATCAAATAAAGGATTCCCTAGAAAAGGATCAGTATAAACTATATAAGCTTATTTGGGAAAGGTTTGTAGCAAGCCAGATGCAGGCAGCAGTTTTCGATACTGTAACGGCAGATATCGAAGCAAACGGTTATATATTCAAGGCATATGGAAGCATATTGAGATTCCCCGGCTTTATGAGCATATATATTGAGGGAAGCGACGAAAAGGATGAAGATGCGGAGATAACCCTGCCGGAGCTTTCTGAAGGCCAGGCACTGAAGCTTAAAAAGCTGGACCCAAAACAGCATTTTACTGAGCCGCCTTTAAGGTATACAGAGGCTACACTGGTAAAAACCCTTGAAGAGAAGGGTATAGGACGGCCAAGCACATACGCCCCGATTATATCTACAATCCTGGCAAGGGGCTATGTGGTAAGAGAAAAGAAATTTCTTGTGCCTACGGATTTGGGTGAAAAAATAACAGGGCTCCTGAAAGAGCATTTTTCCGATATAGTTAACGTTGAGTTTACAGCAAATATGGAAAACAAGCTGGATGAGGTAGAAGAAGGAGAAAAGGACTGGGTTCAGATAGTCCGTGAGTTTTACATACCCTTTGAAAAGACCCTCAAAAGCGCTGAGGAAAAGGTAGGTAAGATTGAGATCCAGGATGAAGTCAGTGATGTAATTTGTGAGTTTTGCGGAAGAAACATGGTATACAAGCAGGGAAAATTCGGTAAGTTCCTCGCATGTCCGGGGTTCCCGCAGTGCAGGAATACCAAGGCTATCATTGAGAGCACCGGAATAAAGTGCCCGAAATGCGAAGGTGAACTGATTGCAAGAAAGACAAAAAAAGGAAGGAAATTTTATGGATGCAGCAATTATCCCGAATGTAATTTTGTATCCTGGGATGAGCCTGTGGCTGAAAAATGCCCTGAGTGCAACAGCAATCTGGTGAAGAAATACTCCAGGAAGGGTCTGGAATACAAATGCATGAATGAAAGCTGCAGTTATGTCAGAGCGGAAGGCAAGAAGGTGGAGTAACAGTGAAGGACTATGTTGTTGTAATAGGTGCAGGTCTGGCAGGCAGTGAAGCGGCATGGCAGATTGCAAGCAGGGGAATAAATGTCAGGTTGTATGAGATGAGGCCAGTCAATTCTACACCGGCCCATCATACAGACAAGTTTGGAGAGTTGGTGTGCAGCAACTCCTTGAGATCAAACCAGCTTGAAAACGCAGTAGGACTTCTTAAGGAGGAAATGAAACGGTTGGGATCCTTCATTATGGATTGCGCAGATCATAATTCACTGCCGGCAGGCGGTGCATTGGCAGTGGACCGTGAAGGATTTTCCCAGGAAATAACAGATAGGATACTGCAGCATCCCAATATTGAAGCAATAAGAGAAGAAGTCGGAGCGATACCCCTTGACCAATACACAGTTGTAGCAACGGGACCTCTGACATCGGATAAGCTTGCGGGGAATATAAAGGAGCTGGTACAGAATGAATACCTGTACTTTTATGATGCAGCGGCGCCGATTGTAACTTTTGATTCAATAGATATGAATAAGGCCTTTAAAGCCTCAAGATACGATAGGGGAGACAGTGATTACATCAATTGCCCTATGACTAAAGAGGAATATGAAAAGTTCTATAATGAGCTTGTGAATGCAGAGGTAGCACCAATAAAATGTTTTGAAAAGGAAGTAGTATTCGAAGGCTGCATGCCTGTTGAAACAATGGCAAAAAGGGGGCTCATGACACTTCTTTTCGGACCGCTTAAGCCTGTAGGGCTTAGTGATCCAAGGTCCGGCGAACAGCCTTATGCTGTGGTTCAGTTGAGACAGGACAACAAGGAAGGAACTTTATACAATATAGTAGGTTTTCAAACTCACCTGAAATGGGGAGAGCAAAAAAGAGTATTCAGTATGATACCTGGACTCGAAAATGCTGAATTTGTCCGATATGGGGTAATGCACAGGAATACTTACATCAATTCTACCGAAGTATTGGAAACAACATTGCAGTTTACAAAAAACAAAAAACTGTTCTTTGCAGGACAGATGACAGGTGTCGAGGGGTATGTAGAGTCAGCCTCGTCAGGCTTGGTAGCCGGCATTAATATGGCCAGATTTTTTATGGGAAAAGAACCTGTCATTTTCCCGGCAACAACGGCTCATGGCGCTCTTTGCCATTATATTACGGATAGGACGATAAAGAACTTTCAGCCGATGAATATCAATTTCGGCATATTTCCTCCTCCTGAGTCAAGGATCAGGAATAAAAAAGATAGAAGCAAGTACTATGCAGAGCGTGCACTTAATGATTTAGAAAAATTCATGGGTATATGCCTGTAGGAGGTTGCATTATTGAAGTTCTTATGCTATATTTAGCTTGACAAACAATTTAGACTTTTGCGAATATTAAGTATAATGTATTAAGATTTTGCACCATGCTTAAATTGGAAGCCTGGTAAAAATATCATTACATTCATTATACAATTACTTTTGGAGGCGAATTATGTTTCATGCGACAACTATAGCAGCTGTACGAAGAAACGGTGAGGGGGCAATAGCAGGAGACGGACAGGTTACGCTTAGCCAAAGCACCATAATTAAAGCAACTGCAAAAAAAGTGAGACGCTTATTTGGAGGTAAAGTAATTGTTGGCTTTGCAGGCTCAGTATCTGATGCATTTACTTTATCGGAAAAACTTGAAGAAAAGCTGGAGCAGCACAGCGGGAACTTGAAGAGAGCGGCTGTTGAACTGGCAAAAGATTGGAGAAGCGATAAGGTAATCAGGAATCTTGAAGCTATGCTTATAGCTATTGACAGCGATACATTGCTTGTGATATCCGGCAGCGGTGAAGTAATCGAACCCGATGATGGGGTAATAGCGATTGGTTCCGGCGGCAATTACGCACTCGCTGCGGCTAAAGCGCTGGTGCAAAACACAGATTTGCCGGCTAGGGAAATTGTGAGGAAGTCCCTGGAGATAGCCTCTTCAATTTGTGTATTTACAAATAACAACATTGTTGTTGAGGAATTATAGGAGGACGTTATGAGCGAGTTGACTCCAAAGCAGATAGTGGAAGAATTGAATAAATATATAATCGGGCAGGAGAAAGCAAAAAAATCTGTAGCTGTAGCATTAAGGGACCGCTATAGAAGAAACCTGCTCGATGGAGAAATGAAAAGTGAAGTAACTCCCAAAAACATTTTGATGATTGGCCCGACCGGAGTCGGAAAAACTGAAATTGCGAGAAGATTGGCCAAGCTTGTTAATGCCCCTTTTGTAAAGGTTGAGGCTACGAAGTTTACAGAAGTCGGGTATGTAGGCAGGGATGTCGAATCCATAATCAGAGATTTGATTGAGTTTTCCGTAAGGATGGTAAAATCGGAGAAAATTGCCCAAGTGAATGAAAAGGCATTTGACATGGCTGCGGAAAGGATTGCCGAAATACTTGTACCTTCAGCAAACAAAGGCAGTGCAGTGAAAAATCCCTTTGAAATGATATTCAACTACGGAAACAGGGAAGTCGAGGAGG
>JBLNDG010000070.1:0-15796 GCA_050261415.1 Caulobacteraceae bacterium
TGGGGAAAGCTACAGGTTTAAGCAGGCTCTTTCGAAGCATACAGATGTAGACTAATTTTTTTATGAATTGGTGGCCTAATTTTACTCCGGTAACTGGTCTAAATTTTTATTGACATTAACAAAATTCGATAATCTATAGGACTCCCTATGAAAGTGGAGGTCTTTTTTATAACCAAATAAAAGTTCTTTTGGTTATATGGCAAATAAAACAGTAAAATCTGCAAAAAGGAGAAGAGGAGTGTGATACACGTGAAAAAGAAAATTATGAGCGAGGTTCTCGCTCTGTTCATGGTCTGTACGGTGATGTTCTCGGCAGCTAATATTACGGTTGCCAGTGCAGCTGATGAACAGATGACTTTAAAGTATACCGATTGGTTCTTTAATGAGGATTTCACAAAAGTCAATATTGCTGGGAAATGGTATCCGAACTATATTACAATTACCCGTGAGGATGAAAGTATTTATAATACTGGAGAAACAAATGGCAATTTGCGACTCACAAGTACATGGGCTGATTACTTGACAACACCATTTCTACAAAAGAAGTATACCGTGGATGAATACTATGAGAGAGAAAAGGCAGAGATGGGCAAATTTGAATTTGGTTCAGCTGCTTTTTTCTATCCTAAAAAGGAAGTTGTTTATCTGAATTGGATGCCATGGCAAGATTGCATTTATAAAGACTATTACATACAGGCTATGAAGGATAACGGAAAAGAAGAATACCTTAATATAATCGGTGAAGATAAGAAATATAACGGATTAGCTGCTGGAATTTTTGAGGATAAATTGAGCTTTGAGGATGCCAAAGCCAAATATAACATCGATAAAATGCCTATTTATGTATTCAAAAGCTTCCTGATTAAAAATTATCGAGAATATTATGAATTAACAGATGGTGAAAAGATTGAGTTTAAACAGACCGAGGACAAATTTGCGTCTTTAGATGATCTTAAAAAATATATTAAAGAAAAGTCGATAATTACGGTTACTTTGCATCTTCAAAGCAAGCAGATGGAAATAAACCAAGCGGGAATAACTACAAATGTGATACTGGATACAGCTCCTGTTGCTCCAAATGGTACAACTCTGGTTCCAGTAAGGGCAATTTCCGAAGCATTTGGCTCCACGGTCGAATGGGATGGGGTTAACCAAAATGTTACCATAAAAAAAGGGGAAACCGTAATCAAACTTAAGCTTGGCTCCAAGATAGCGTATGTCAACGGAAATACCATCGAAATGCTCGAAGCAGCACAAATAATCAATGGAAGAACTGTAGTTCCGCTGCGGTTTGTTAGTGAAAACATGGGGTACTCGGTAGAGTGGCACGCAGAATCCCAAGAAATAATGATATATAACAAATAGTGAGGATACATACATGATTAACAATGGGATAACTGAAACTTCAATTATAGAAAATAAGAAAAAACGCAGCATCACGAAAATTATTGTTTCACCTGTACTGATATTGATAATTATTGTTTTGATATTCCTTTTCTATAATGGCAGGGCTTTTGAGTTCATTGCAGATGGGTATTATAAAGACCATAAGTTTTCAGAGTCAGCACTTTATTATGAGAAAGCTGCAAGCTTGGGCAATAGTAAGGCACAGACCAGATTAGGAATGCTTTATGAATTTGGTGCAGGTGTCGATGTTGACATTGAAAAAACACTAAAATTTTATACTGAAGCAGCAAATAAAGGGGATGCAGAAGCACAAAATAGACTCGGAGATATTTACGATAGTTACGAAGGATTTCCAGTTGATTATAACAAAGCATTCCAACTATTCTCAAAGGCTGCAGATAGAAACTATCCTGATGCGATAATGAATCTTGGTTGGATGTATTTAAATGGATATTCGGTTGACTTGGATTACAATAAAGCAAAAGAATTATTTGAGCAGGCTGCGAAAAAGGGAAGTGCTGCGGCTTATTGCCAGTTAGGGGATATGTATCTTGAGGGCAGAGGAGTTAAAATTGATTTAAAGAAGTATCGAGAATATTATTCGGAAGCAATTAAGATATATGAAAAACAAGCTTTGGAAGGTGATGCAGAAGCAGAAATAAAATTAGCAAATATTTATTTTTGGGGCAATGGTGTTGATGTTGATAATGAGAAAGCTAAAGATTACTTTGATAAATTGATGAATGCGGGTATTCCTGCTGGATATAGTGGAATGGCTTTATACAACTATCAAGGTAGAGGCGGTAAACTTGATCTGCAAAAAGCGGTAGAGTTATATCGTATTGCAGCAGACAAGGGAGCTATTGATGCTCAATGCAGTTTGGCCCAGATGTTAATTGATGGGAAAGGCTTGGAAAAGGATATTTATAAAGCGATTGAACTTTATCAAAAGGCTTCTGATAGCTACAGCATAACTGCATGGAAGGCATTGGCAACAATTTACACAAAAGGAGAAGGAATTGAAAAAAATACTTCCTTGGCAGAGAGTTATGAGAAGAAAGTTGTTGACTTCTGTAATAGGTCAGCAGAGCAGGGAAACGCAGATGCAATGTATCAGTTAGGTAATTTTTATGGCACAAAAGAAAATTTATTCTATGATGCAAAAAAATCAGCGGAATACTACAAAAAATATACTAAAAAAAATAATATGCAGATACAGAAAGGATCAGTTGAAGCAATAAACAAGGTGGCAGTTATTTATGATAAAGGCTGGGGTATTAAGGCAGATATACAAAAAGCTGTAGATTATTATAAACAGGCAGCAGATAAAGGTCATTATATGGCAGCAAAAAACCTTGCGTATAAATATACGGATGCTGGCAGCAAGTTCTATAATCCGACTTTGGGCTACAAGTTAATGAAGTATGCGGCAGAGTGTGGGAATGCCGATGCAATGAATAGATTTGGTGTATTGAATTTCAAAGGAGAAGGAACAGAAAGCAATACTGTTGAATTCATTAAATGGATCAGCAAGGCTGCGGAGGCAAGCGATGCAAATGCTTTATATAATCTTGGACAGGTATATTATTACGGTGTGGGAGTTGAGAAGGATGTTATAAAAGCGAGTAATCTTCTTGAGCGGGCTGCAATTTTCGGAAATAAAGATGCTGAAAAATTATATTCTGATATGAAAAACAAAGGAGAAATATAATTTATCTATGCTATATGCAATGAGCATACAAAATAATTATGCCAATAGCAGATTTATCATTCGCTAATATCCATATAAAGTAAAAGTGATGCTGGCTGCATCACTTTTTGTGAAGAAAGAGTGGATATAAAGTGAATGAAAAAGTGCTGGATTTACAAGGAATAGGGATACGAATCAGGACAGAAAGAGAAAAAATTGGATTGACACGAGAACAGTTTGCTGAAGCTGTGGATTTGAGTGCTCTATATATCGGCCAAGTCGAACGTGGACAGAGAACAATGAGTTTAAATACGTTTGTTCGCATTCTGGAGTGTTTGCATGTAGAACCAGGTGCGATAATCTTTGGCAAAACAAGAGGAGCGAAAGGTTGATACAAGCGTGGTTCAGGCTTTGCTTGAAAAATGTAACGAGCGAGAAATGAAATTGGCAGAAGAAATGCTGAAACTTCTTTTAACCTATGTTAAATGAAAAAATCTCGATGCCTGGCGATTAGGGTATCGGGATTTTTGCTTTATAGGGGCTGCTTCAATTGTGAAGGTAAGGTTGTTTTGTTTATTTGAGTACTGGATGAATATAAGGAAGGATGCGGACTCCTACGGTTTAATGGATAACATGAATATTCATTGGAACATAAGCTTAAGCATATGCTAAAGCCATATCAATAGCCATATCAATAGCCATATCCTCAAGCAGACGGATGTATCCTTAAGCTATATCTTGATCCCAGCATAGTAGAAACTCCCGAATTCTTTTTATATACATACAGAATGCGGGAGTTTGTGGCCGTAATGGGATTGCTCAAGATATGCTGAAGCATCCATTTATGCGTTGAATGGAAAGTATGGCGGCCACATCATTTATGCTGGGCTTTGGGATATGCTCAAGTATAAGCTTAAGATATGGCTTGAGATATAACTTAAGCATACCAGAGTAGTCCGAATGCTGGTACAAGTAAGTTCAGAAAGGATATTTCACAAATACAGCAAGAATCAAGAAACCTGAATCAAGCTACACGTTTGTATTTATAAGAGCTTCTGGACAGCTGCAAGCTTATCGGCTCTTGAGGTGCGTACATAAAAACGAGTGGTGGTTTCCACAGAGCTGTGTCCAGCCAATCTTGATACAGTCGGCAATGGGATACCTTCCTGAATAAGCCTGGTGCAGAAAGTATGTCGGATGACATGACTGCTAATTCTATCGACCCCTGCTTCGCCACAGTATTTCTTAAGAATTTTGTCTACGGCTTCTCTCCCAAGCGGACCACGCTGACCGACAAAAACTCTGTCGGAAGTGTCGGAGCGAATCTGCAAATACGCCTCGATCGCTGATCGAGCCTGTGCGTTGAGCGGGCATTCCCGATACTTGGACCCTTTCCCTTGCCTTATGACAATGTAACTGAAATTTTGGCTTCCGTTCCTGGAGGTTAAAATTATGTCTGGTACAGTAAGGGATATAAGCTCCGAAACCCGTAGCCCGCAGTTATAGAGCAATTCAAAGATTGCGATATCCCGTTTGGAGCCAGCAGCGTAGATTGCTCGCTTGAGCTTATTCAATTCTGTCCGTTCCAGTGTTTTTATTTCTCTGTCAGAAGGATCAGCCATCAGGAGTCCTGCAATAGGAATGTCCCTACTCACCCCACGCTCGGTCAGAAACAGGTTGAAGCTCTTCAAGGCTGCCATTTTTCTATTGATGGTGGAAGGCTTACGCTTAAGTACATGAAGCAGATATCCACGGTACTCCCGAGCGTCCTGCTCCAGGACTTGACCATCGAATTTCTTGCCGTATGTAATTGCGAACCATTCAAGAAATTCATGCACATCCGAGGCAAAACTGCTGACGGTATTCGGACTCTTCTGTGCCATCTTCAGGTGGTTTTCATATTCGGTCATCCAATCCAATTCGATTTCCCCTTTCTACATAATAGGAATGGTTAAGCACACTGACTTCATATTCTCGTCACATAAGATTACATTATGTCGCCAGTTGATAATTTACCGAAACGAAAGTATGCGGGTTTCTGTGCTTCAAAATAAAAATAAGATTCAGAAAACTGGCTACATAAGTTTTTAAGGCTGCTTTTCAGTGTCATCTGTTATAAACGCAAGCTCCAGTAACTTATGCAAATTGTGAAGCATATCGGATGCGGTTGAAGCATGCAAATCAAAAACCTGTTTATTGATGGCGGTATTTTTGGCTTTTAACGAATGTAGATCGTTAAAGTATACAATCACATCAGAAAGAATCCGAAGGAGATGCCTTAACTCTTTCTCGGTTACTTTTTCTGATTTAAGTAGATCAATTGAAACTGACAGGTTCTCCAACAAAGAATATGTATTGCTAATATCACCAATGGAAGCATGATCCAACGAACTTAAAAATGCACTTAAGTCATTAGTTGTGTTAACTATATTTGAATCTCGTATGTTTGTCCTGCAAAACAGAAAATCCAACGACACATCAAAGTACCTGCTCATCTTATCAATTACTTCGTAGGATGGGTAGGCTTTATTCTTTTCATATTTATTAATGGCCCCGTTCGACACTCCGAGTATATCACCAAGCTCTCGCATCGAAAGATTCCGTTCTTTTCTCAACATATTTATTCTTTCACCAATCATTTAGCATCCTCCCTTTTTTCGAGTATATCATAACTGCTTATATACTTAAAGTTCAAAATAAAATTAAATTGAACTTGACGTATAAACTATAGGTATGCTATTGTATGAAATAGGAATTAAAGTATACAAAACGGAGGTGATCACATGGCGTTTGTCAACCATTTCCCATATATCTATGATGGCGAAAAAATCAAAATGGAGAGAGCAAGGCAAGGAATTAGTCTGCAGGAACTTGCTGATAGAGCGATGCTCGATATCAAGACTGTATCCAGAATTGAGCATGGCCTTGCAAAACCACGTGCCCAGACGGTAGGCCGAATTTCTGCTGCTCTGGGAAAAGACATAACAGAATTTGTTGTGAAGGAATCACAGGAGGATTCAGAATGAAGAAAATAAAAGTTAATCCATTTAAGGATTCGGAACTATTATTGGCATGTAAAGTGATCAAACATGTCTGCAAAGGCAAAAAAGTTGTCTTGGATGCTACAGGGTGTATAGGGAATATGGTTGCCGTATCCACTATTGCAGAGACGGAAAGGATCTTGAATGCGAATAAGATGAAATTGCAGGTTATTCCAGATTCTGATGCGGATATGGAGAGTATGGCAACAAAATGTGGCGAAGAAATCAGAGTGCTTTTTACGCTTATGCTTCATCCAGAATGCAGGCCAATTGCATGATGGAGGCAGATAGAGGTTTCCTAAATAAATTGGTAGTGGATCCACTTGTGGACGAACTGATTCGGCTGATTCTTTCGGGTGAGGTTGAAAGCATCAAAATTTTGGGAGAATCGGAGGACAGTAAGATTCTTGAGCCACTGACAGATGCCGAAGAAATCATCAAGGCAATGGGATTCAGACCCAATATACTGATTGAGCATAATGAATTAACAGACATATTATCGTGGTCGGTGCAATCCATCAGGCCCGATCCAAAGGGGGGATGACGGATGGAAACAAAAATTGATACAAATAATTTCATGGATTACGATGAGCTGTTCGACAGATTACTCGGAATGAGCATTGAACCCATTTTCCGAGCAGCATATGCAGGTTGGATTTTCAGAGAGAAAACAGGAGTAGCATTCATGGACCTGCGAAATGGCGAACTGGTCACAAAAAGTGTGCTTCCAGGCAAAGAAAAAGAGAGTGCAGAACAACATGAGATTGTTGTCTACAGCATTTCTGCGGATACAAACGTTCTGGACTGGGATATTGTTCTCGACCAATATGATATGCTGGTATGGGGACTAATTACAGCAGAACAGTATGCTGAAATCAGGGCTGGTAAAGGCGAAGACATAATTCAGGATGTCAGAGAAAAGTATCTTCGGAACAAAAATCAATCTTTTGAAGAGCTTGCGATTCAGAGATATATGGAGCGTGAAGAATTGGACTGGTTTTTTATACACGTACAGCTCCGTGAAAAGTACCGTGAATAAGGACAACGAGAGGGGTTGAGCATCGTGCTTAACCCCTTCAGTGCCTTTCGGAGGTGAAAATGTGAGTAAATATAATAATGATTGGACAGAAAATAAGTACAAAAGGTTTATAAAGGAAGGGCGTGGAACAGGTCAAGGACGTGATTACAAGCCTTGGTGGACTGTTCAGGATTTCCCTACAAACGGAATGGCTACCAGAGTCTTATCCGCAAAAACGAAGCGAATTCATCACTTTTTCTCGGATATACAACTCAAATACTTTTACTTATTGGAAATGGAAGATAGTGTTATTGATATCAGAGAACACTTCCCATTACTGGATTTAGAAGAGACACTTCCACCCTATACCGATTTAAAAATCGAAAGGTTTAAAGATAAGAAAAGCCAAGTGCCGTATGTAATTACCACGACATTTTTAATTGTAACTACTAATGGGATTGGCGAACCCAAATATGTAGCAAGAGCAATTAAGGCTGCCTCTGAATTGAAGAATACCACTCTTGAAAGATTGGAAATTGAACGACGGTATTGGACTGCTAAAGGGATAGACTGGGGAATTGTTACAAATAAGAACATTAACTCTATAAGAGCTAAAAATATTGAATGGCTACATACCGTACTAACCTCGGATGATTATAATGGGATTTCTGCTGCCGACATGGAGCAGTTATCGGAAGGCTTATTATTCAGGATTATTGAGAGCCAACAGCCTATTCGGAAAGTCTTGGTCATGTATGAGAGGGACTATATGCTGGATCCTGGAACAGGGGTATTGCTTTTCAAATATTTAATTATCAAGAAAAGAGTAAAGATTGATTTGAATATTCCTATAAACTTAAATGCACCTGGTATTTCACTATGTTTACCTGAAATAACGGAGAAAGGAGGGCAATCGGGGAATGAACTATACGGTTAATATGCTAATTGTTTGGAAAATAGAGGGAGAAAGCATAAAAACAGAGAGGGTCCTATGGATTGGTGAAGGATGGATTTATGCAATTGATATTAATAGTAATGCTCTCCCCTACTTACGAAATATAACTGATTTAGAAGATGGACTGTCAACTGGTGCGGCGGCAATCGAAGAGAATGATCCTTACATGGTTATTATTAATGAAGACGACATACCGCTAAATCATAAAGAGAAACGGGATAAAGCATGGGAACTTATAAGAGGCTTGGTTGAGGACGAGCCACGCATTTACCAATCCCAATATCGAAGGCAAATGATAAAGGAAGTAACTATAAAGAATAGCGTAAGTGAAACGGGCGTTATTAAGTATTTGAAAAAGTATTGGAAAAGAGGCAAAACCCCTAATAGTCTACTGCCAGATTATTTTGCCTGCGGCGGGAGAAATAAAGAGAAGTCGGCGGGAGATGCAAAGAGAGGAAGGCCCAGAAAATATAAAAACGTAGAAGGAAACGGCATAAATGTAACCGAGGACATTAAAAAGATATTCCGTATTGCGGTAAATAAGTTTTATTATACAACAGCAAAAATTTCTCTGGTTCTTACATATGAACTAATGAGAAAAGAGTATTTTACTGAAGGTTATAAAACTGAAAATAGGATAAAAGTACCTATAATGAAGCCTCAATCACAAGTTCCCACCTTTGGGCAGTTTCAATACTGGTTTAATAAAGAAAGAAATATTAAAAAAGAGATTACAAGCAGGTACAGCAGTAAAAAGTATTTGAAACAGTATAGGGCTATCACAGGTAATGCCAGCGATGGCATTGTCCAGCCTGGTACATATGAGATTGACTGCCAAATTGGCGATGTGTACCTGGTCTCACGGTATAACAGGAATTGGGTTATTGGCCGTCCTGCTATTTATGCGGCAATTGACAAATTCAGCCGTCTGATTTGTGGAATTTATATCGGCCTTGAAAGTGGTTCTTATGTCGGAGCAATGATGGCTCTCTTAAATGCTGCTACAGCTAAAGTTGATTTTTGCAAGCGATACGGAATTGACATTACCGAGGAAGACTGGCCTGTTCGGCATCTGCCAGAAACAATCGTTGCAGATAGAGGGGAACTTATAAGTGGAAATATTGATAACTTGGTTAATACTTTAAATGTTAAAGTACGGAATACTCCTTCTCACCGAGCTGACCTAAAATCTCTGGTGGAAAGGTTCTTCGGATTAACAAATGAAAGGGTAAAGCCTTTTTTGCCAGGAGTTGTTAATTTGGACGGACGTGAAAGGGGCGATCCCGATTACAGGACTAAAGCAAAGCTGGACTTGTACCAATTTACGCAGGTTGTTATAAAATCTGTTCTCTATCACAATAACCATTACAACTTGGATAACTACAAGCGTGATGAAGCAATGGTGCAGGATAGTGTCCCTTGTATTCCGATTAATTTGTTCCGCTGGGGAATCGAAAACCGTGGAGGTACATTGCGAACCGTAGCTGAAGACACTGTCAAACTCGCCCTTATGCCTACGGATTCGGCAACGGTAACTCCGAAAGGTATAAAGTTTAAGGATATGTATTATGCTTCAACATCCATGCTAAAAGGACAGAATTTTATAAAAGCCAGAGCTAATGGCACTTGGAGAGTTAAGATTAGTTACGATTCCCGTAACTTGAACTACATATATGTTCATGGCGATACTCCGAAGGATTATGAAAAATGCTTTCTACTCGATGCAAATAGCAGATATAGGGACAGGATGCTGGAGGAAATTGACTATTTACTTGAAGTAGAAAAAATACAGCAGAAAAAGGTTAAGGATTCTGTTATGCAGGCAAAGACAGAGCTTATCACGGAGATACAGGAAATTGTGAAGCAGGCTGAAAAAGATTTTATACAAGAGACGGAGACTGTTGAAAGCAGCAGGAAAAGAATTAAGGATATACGAGAAAACCGCAAGTTGGAAAAAGAACTTAATAGGAAAAATGAAGTATTTGACATAAACGAGAATACAAATAAAGCTGAAAAGGCGAATTCGGTTAAAGAAAATACACAAGACACCAATCTACATGATGGGCTTCAGCTATTACTAAAAAAGCAGATGGAGGGATTACATGGAAACGGTGATAATTCCTAACGGTTCACTGGCGGAAGTCGCTTGCTATAAGGAACAAGTAATTAAGGATTATCGCAACAATCCACTTATCGAAGCCCTTCCACCTCTGCAATCCCCAGATACCATAATAGGAAAACTGGCTTATTATCCAGAGTATGATCCCAACGAGCGAAATTTGGAGAGCTATTATCGTATTCATATAATCAACAGGTTGTTTGAGGTTTTTCAGCCGTTTCCGATGACAGTAGAGCTGGAAAGCCGAATATCCCGAATACTACGCCAGGGCTATATCTCTCGGAATCCATTCGGCTCACAGTTGGCAAGCGGATTTCGAGAGGGATACGGATTACTTCATAACCCTAATATGCCCATAAATGGGGTATCAAATCAATCGGCTTATGGATTTACGCTGATCGGAACATCAGGATTGGGAAAGACCTCTTCGCTTAATAGGATATTGGCACTATATCCGCAGGTAATAGCTCATTCGGAATATAAGGGGGTCCCATTATCTGCATATCAGATAGTGTGGATTAATCTGGAATGCCCGCATGATTCTTCCATAAAAGGATTGATTTATGAATTCTTCTCGATCACTGACCGATTGCTTGGAACAAGCTACTACAAGAAGATGGCAAGTACAAGGCCTACAGCAGACATTATGCTCACGGCTATGAATCAAGTAGTTAGGAATACCTTCTGCGGGCTCATAATTATTGATGAAATTCAGCATTTGAGTACAGCAAAGTCAGGCGGAAGTGAGAAGATGTTAAGTTTTTTCACCAATCTTGTCAATAGCGTTGGTGTGCCAATCATTTTAGTGGGAACACCTAAAGCTATTAGTATCGTGCAAGCAGAGTTCCGTCAAGCACGCAGAGGATCATCGGGGCTTGGAGGGGATATGATTTGTGACCGTATGGAAAACGACCGAGCTTGGGAATTATTAGTCCGCACTTTATGGCACTACCAGTGGACGAGGAAGAATACTCTTTTGACACAAGAATTAATCGATGTACTGTATGATGAAACACAGGGAATCCCAGATTTACTGAAAAAGGTCTATGGAATAGCTCAAGCTCAAGCAATTGCTACAGGCAAGGAAGAGATTACGCCAGCACTTATAAAAAAGGTAGCAAAAGAAAACCTCAAGCTTGTACAGCCAATGATTGCAGCTCTGAAAACTGGAGATGTCCGAAAGATTGCTAAATATCAGGATATTTATATTCCCGATGTGAATTTGGAGAGTTTCGTTATAAAGACAAGACAACCTGTAATTTTAGACTACGAGCCGAAAGCTGCTCCTAACCCTCTGCTGCCAGAAAAAAAGAAGGAAGAAGAAAAGATTAAAAATGAAAAAAGTAAAGAAGTCGTCAAAGAGGATCCATTAGATATTCGAGTTATCGTAGAAAGGGGTAAGGCTCAAAATATGAGTGCATATGAAGCATTGCTGGCTGCAGGATATATAAAGACATTTGAAAATGACATTTTTTCCGTGGGGTGATATGTATGAACTTTTTCCCTACCCCCTACCCTGACGAGCTTCTATATAGCGTGTTGGCAAGATATTGTATGAGGAGCGGAAATATAAGAGAAATCCATAATTTTGAGGACTTGTTTGGAACTCGGAACTGTGTTGCGGTGATGGAGCTGGCTACCAACTTGGATGGATTGATTGAAAGAATGCCTGTAAATGCCAAGTATACGGCGGAATATTTAATATATAACCATACACTCTTCCCCTACCTTGCTGCGTTTATCCCGCCAGAAAGGTCTGCAAAGGTAGTAAACCATATGAGGAATGGTAACGGGTCCGTTTCATATATAAGTATTGGTTTGGTTTCATCTTCGATGTCGCTGCATCAGTATTTCAGGTTCTGCCCTGAATGCTTAAAAGAAGATATTGCTGCTTATGGAGAGCCATACTGGCACCGAACTCACCAAGTTGCAGGAGTGTTCGTGTGCGTTAAGCATAAGATGCCGTTATATAATAGTAAAGAGCTGATCAGAGGAGGCAACAGGCAGAGATATATTAATGCCAGTATTGAAAATTGTGTAGCTTCGGAGTCTATTAAATATCCTGCGGATATGCTGCAAAAGATGCTTTGGCTGGCTGAAGATGTTGAAACTCTGCTTCAAAGCAATTTCCCATTCAGGGAACTGGAGTGGTTTAAGGACCAATTTAGAGTAAAGCTGGTTGAAATCGAATACGCAAGGATGAATAACTTTATCCATCAAAAAAGACTAAAAGAAGACTTCCAGAATTTCTACGGGGAATCATACCTGGAGCTGCTGCAATCTTCCGTTAGCAAAGGCGTAAGCTGGCTGGATACCATACTCCGATCCAATAATAGGGTCACTTCCCCTGTACGCTACCTGTTGTTAACCAGATTCCTGCACATATCTTTGCAGGATCTTTTTTATACAGAGCTTAAGCCGCCTATGGATAAAGACTGCGGAGAAAATAATGCTATAGCTTACCAGCAATTATGGGATGAAAGGCTAATAGAGCTTTGTAACACAGGATTATCTATTAGAGCTATAGCCTCGATTATCGGTTCCACGCCCAAAACAGTTCGTAGGCATATTGATAGATTGGGTATTGAGCCTTTTTGGAAGTATAATGGCGGAGGTCAGTTTATTCACATGAAATATACCGATACAGAAGAATTTAAGCAGAGACGAAATATGGCAAGAAACGAGTGGCTTCAATTGCATATAGATAATCCTGATAAAAGCAGTAATAAAATCCGCAAAGACCATGATGGAGTATATACATGGCTTTCAAGGTATGATAAAGATTGGCTGCAGAACAATTACCGTAGTACCAGCACCAAACCTTCAGGTACAGTTGATTGGAAAAAGAGAGATATGGAATGGCTGCCGAAGATAAAGGAAGTAGTTGAAGAAATGCGTATTGGAAAGCCACAGCGTATTACTTGGTCAACTGTAGGCAGCAAACTGGGGATTAGCGGATGGCTCGCAAAACGGAAAAATAAGCTGCCGCTTATAAAGGAGTATATGGAATCAGTGGTAGAAACCCTTGAGGAGTTCCAGGTTCGGAAAATAAAATGGGCTGTTAAAGAGATTGAGAGTGAAGGTAAAGAATTAACGCTGTGGAACATAGTAGAGACTGCAGGGGTTAAGCCAAGGTATATGAAGGTAATTAGTGAAGACATCAGCAAAGTTCTTGAAATAAAAAGGTATTAATGTTGCTTCCAACAAACTTAATATACTCTCAAACAATATATATAATGTTATAATGAAAACATATGGAAATAATCATTAATAGTTTATATAAACTTGAAATACCGAAGATAGAGGATTATTGAGGTGTAGGGGGTTAGTATGAAACCAATTAAGACTATTGGTAAGCTGCATTTTGAAGATTTAGACCCTTCAAGATATGAAGATTTATCGTTGGCAATGGTTTACAGATTAAGTCGTTGGATTGATATACATCATTTTGGAAGAAAAGGCAATGATGACGGTATTGATATTTACGCTGTTGAAGAACTTGAAAACGGGGCTAAAAGGACATGGTTTATTCAGTGCAAACGCTACAGTAGTATTTCAAAGGGCGACCTTAAAGAAGTAGTTGATAAAGTCATCTCCCAAAATGAGACTATTCCAGATATATTTTTGTTGGTTGCGTCATGCGATGTTACAAAAAGGAATATTGAGTTTTTTATGAAATATGCTAATGACAAAGGTATAGCCAATCCTAAACTATGGACTGCTTCTATAATTGAAACAAAACTTTATGCCGAACATCATGACCTTTTATTTTCTTACTTTGGTATTAATTTGAGTGGAGAAAGAAGTGACAGAATAGCAACTGTTAGAAGGAATATCAAATTGAAACATAGAATGATGGGCGACTTTCTTAAGAAAAATATAAATCCCAGGGAAACGATAAAACGACCATATAGTAAGTTTGAATATTCGAAAGCAATTATTCATTCAATTGATGATATTTTTTACCCAGATAGTGATCCAAATTCAGTTGGTATATCAAGTTGGTTCAAGGTAGAGCTGTATAACTTTTATCATAATGGTATTGAGGTTATTATTGGTATAGAAGAGTTCATAATGGATAAAGACGGGTACTGGGATTTGGTTGAATATAGAGATACAAAAAGAAAAGAAAAATATCCTGCAAAACACACATATGTAGTGGGACGTATACCATACGATAATATTATTGAATATGATTTAAGCGGAGATAACTATTATGGATGTCCACACATCTATTGTGACTTTAAAAATAACGGTATGCCTTATGAAGATATTGTTTATTATGCCGTAAGTAATGAGAAGGATCAAGGATATACTTTTGATTGGCCTTTGGATAAGGGCTTAAGGAAGGAACTGGAAAAGTAAATATCAAATTTACGTGAGCAAAGAGGTGTATTCAGCTAATGAAGATTTTTATTGATACAAACATATTTTTAGACTTTTATCGTTCTGCCGAAGGAAAGGTAAGTATACTGCAGAACCTCAAGGAATTTAAGAATTATATTGTATTTCCAGAACAGGTTTATAATGAATTTAAGAGAAACAGGGTTATGCTTTTGAACAATTATATCGAAGGTTTAAAAAAGAATACTGTATTTCCTACTATACAGGCGATACCGATAATAAAAGAACATGAAGAGTATAAAGAAATGCAAAATGTCCAGAAGTTATTCAGTGAAAGGAAAAAGAAGCTAATCAGTTTTGTGGAGGACATGATAAAAGATCCAGCAAAGGATATTGTGTTAAAAGAAATTGAAGACCTTTATGGTTCTTCCGAAATAACGAAAATTTATAATACTGATGAAATTATTAATAAAGCACGAAAAAGGCAGCTACTTGGGAATCCTCCCAAAGCATATAAAAAAACAGACAATTTAAGTGTGGGTGATGAAATAATTTGGGAAGCGTTACTATCAAGTGTGGATGACGATTTGGTAATTGCATCCCGTGATAATACATATAAGTATAATTATGATTTTTTAAGTATGGATTTTAACAGGGCTACGGGCAAAAGACTGGTCAATATTACTGATACGATAAATGAAGCTCTTAATATTATTGGGAAACCTGTTTCACCAACTTTAGAGAAGCTTGAAGAGGAGCAAATTGAAGAAATAAAAGCTAATCCAGAAGAAGTATTTTTATTTCCTATAATTATAGATAACAAAAGTCATGGATATGCACCATTAAGTATGAATAATTCGTTCGGGCAAGAAAATATAAGATTTTGCTATAATTGTATGGCTCACACTAAATTCTCTGGAGTAAGGTGTACCCAGTGCGGTGCTTATAATGACGATTAAGTCTGCTAAAGAGGAAAGGAATACGAAGCCAGGAAAAAGCCATCCTATGCCTGAACCAGAAAAATATTTATCTAATATGTTTAAGGTATTCATAAAGAAATTACACAAGGATGATATGAAATTGTAATTCTACTCCTGACTATAATATTTTTAAGTTCACATTTGAAGGGATTAAAGTTGAGCTAATTTGATTGAAGCATTTGTCATTTTGTGGTATGATCTAATGGATTATAAATGTCTATAAATGACTATTAAAGGGGGGA
>JBLNDG010000071.1:0-22508 GCA_050261415.1 Caulobacteraceae bacterium
AATAGGGAACGGCGAAGCGAACCCTTTACAATAAGAGGGACCCATATGATATAATGAACAAAAAGGCAGCCTAAATGACTACAGAGATGATCAACAGAGTAAATGCTGCCTGCTAGGCTGATAAATCATATGGGGGATGCTTGTTGTCAAGGGCGTGACCGGGATAATTACATCTCCTCAATTCTAGGATGTTGTTTATTCTTCTTTTCCCTACAGTAAATTGACGCTATCCTTGGACTATTGGTTAATTGACAATTGAGGGAAAAAACCCTATACTTATTTAAGATAATAAAACTTAATAATATATTTAGGTACCTTTTTTATATTGAGTTGATTAATGTATAAAAAGGTAAAAAGGGAATGCGGTTAAAATCCGCAGCAGCCCCCGCTACTGTAATTGAGGACGAGTCTTTACATAACCACTCTATTTTATAGGGGAAGGAAAAGATGAGGAGGATTCATGAGCCAGGAGACCTGCCTAAATATGGACTTTTAATATGCTTTCGGCGGGAAGGTCTATTAGATTGAGCAATAATTACTTATAAGATGATATATCTTGTTTAGTTGTTAGTTAATTCTGATGGCAGTATGCATAAAGCATACTGCCGTTTTTATTGCGCTTTTTCTTAGGCCTTACATATAAAAAGGAGGAGATACCAGGATTAATTTTTGAAAAACCAGTAAGAAGATATGTCCAACTTAGAGATATAGAAACTAATACTGAATTAGGGATTTAATCAATTCATTGATGTTAGGGAAGGAAGGATAAAATGAAAAAGGTAATTAAAAGGATAGCGGCAGCATTTCTTGCAATAGTTATAATGGTTGGGTTAGCAGCATGTACAAGCAATAGCCAGGGGGTTAGTTCAGCAGAGGTTCAAAAACAAGATTTAACAACCAAATACCCTTATACTGTCAAAGATTCAACGGGAAGAGAAGTTGTAATAGAAAAGGAACCCACAAGAATAATTTCTGCAGCTCCAAATATTACAGAGATGATCTATGCATTGGGAAAAGGAAACGAATTGGTTGGAAGAACAGATTATTGTGACTATCCGGAAGAAGCCAAAAAGGTTCAGAGTGTCGGCTCATTAATGGATCCCAATGTAGAAAAAATAATTGAGCTAAAACCGGATGTAGTAATAGTATCAACACATTTTAAAGAGGATGTAGCCAAAAGGTTGGAAGATCTGGGTATAAAGATAGTTGCACTGTATGATGCTAAAAACTTTGACGGAGTTTATGATTCAATAAACACATTGGGGCAGATAGTTAATGCTCAAGCCAAAGCCAAAGAACTGGCTTCTTCAATGAAGAAAAAGATTGAAGCTGTTGAGGAAAAAGTAAAAGGTAAGGGTGCTCCAAAGGTTTATTTTGTTGTTGGTTTTGGAAAGAGCGGGGATTATACTGGTACCGGTGATACTTTTATAGGGCAAATGATTGAAATGGCTGGTGGAACCAATATTGCAAAGCATGCTGCCGGATGGAAGTACAGCCTTGAAAAAATAATAGAAAATGATCCAGAGTATATAGTTGTATCAAAATACTCCGGAATGAAAGAGCAGTTTATAGCAACGGATGGCTACAAAGAGTTATCGGCGGTAAAAAACAACAAGGTCATAGAAGTAGATGACAATCTGATAAAAAGACAAGGACCGAGGTCAGCCGACGGAGTTGAAGCACTGGCAAAAATTCTTCACCCGGATTTATTTAAATAAGGTGTAGGTTATGAACCGGTTTATGATAAAAGGAAGAAAAACACTATTTGGGGTATTATTAACGGCTTATATTGTGCTGGCTATTGCGGCAACCTCGATGGGGACAGCGGATATAACACCGTATAATGTTTTAACCGTAATTTTGAAGTCTATACCTGTTGTAGGTAAATATATGGAAGGAAATGTGTCCGGTACACATTTCCTTATCGTATTTATGGTAAGGATGCCAAGAATCATTATGGCAAGCCTTGTAGGAATGGGGCTGGCGGTAGTTGGAGCCTCCTTTCAAACCTTATTTAAAAACCCTATGGCAGACCCCTATGTGCTTGGAGTATCCTCAGGGGCGGCTTTGGGAGCAGCGTTAGCTATAGTAATACACATGCCAAGCGCCATTGCATCTTTGAGTCTCGTAACAGTATTTGCCTTTATAGGCGCGATAGCTACAACTATTTTGGTTTACTCTATAGCACAAGTAAAAGGTAAAGTAACAACGGTAAACTTATTATTGGCAGGGGTTGCTATCAGCTTTTTAATGTCGGCCGTTATTTCAATGATAATGGTATTTAACCAGGAAGAGATTAATAAGATAGTATTTTGGATGATGGGAAGCTTTAATGCCTCAAGCTGGAAAAACATATTCATCACAGCACCTGTTACATTGATCGGTGCGGTGATTATTTACTTTTTTTATAAGGACTTTAATCTGTTGCTCACTGGTGAAGATAGTGCCAAGAGCTTAGGTGTTGAAACGGAAAAGCTAAAGAAGATGATAATAATAATTTCATCGATGATTATAGCTGTCAGTGTTTCCTTCTCGGGAATAATCGGCTTTGTAGGTTTTCTGGTTCCTCACATGGCGAGAATTATATTTGGACCCAATAATAAAGCCCTGATTCCATTTTCATCCATAATGGGAGCTATTTATTTACTATCAGCGGATACAATTGCACGGACCATAGCTTCACCGGCAGAGCTGCCTGTAGGGGCGGTTACAGCACTGATCGGTTCTCCCTATTTCATATATCTGCTTATAAAAATGAAAAAAAGGAGTGGGTAGTACGGTGAAACAGCATATAAGCGTGAAAAATCTTTGCTTTACATATGATAAAAAAGAGGTTTTGAAGGATATAAGCCTGGGATTTGATAAAGGCAAGTTTTATTCCGTAATAGGGCCCAATGGATCAGGAAAATCTACTTTTATCAAAAACATATCCAAAATATTAACTCCAAATCAGAAAAGCATATTTGTAGGTGATAGAGATATTTGTAGTATGAACAGTAAAAACCTTGCCCAAATAATGTCGGTAATACCTCAGAGTATTATAATAGATTATGACTTTACTGTTTTTGATATAGTAATGATGGGAAGAAGTCCATACAAGAGAAGGTTTGAAGATTTTAACCAAGCGGATAAAAAAATAGTGGAAAAATATATGAGAGCCACAAACACATGGGAACTAAGGGACAAACCTGTCACAGAACTGAGCGGCGGAGAAGCTCAAAGAGTGGTTGCAGCAAGAGCTTTAAGCCAGGAGGCGGATATAATTCTGCTTGATGAACCTATTTCACATCTGGATATACAATATCAAATAGAATTCTTAAGTATTTTCAAGAGTTTAAAAAATGATAAGGTAATTATTGCTGTTCTTCATGATTTGAATTTAGCATCGATTTTTAGCGATGAGATAATATTAATTAGCGAAGGGCAAGTTAAAGCGATAGGAAAGCCATGGGAGGTCATCAGCAAAGAAAATATTAAAAGTGTATATAATCTTTTGGTGGAAGTGATTGAAAATCCTATTAGCAAATGTCCGTATATAATTCCTGTAGTATAGAGGTGAGAAAATGAAGAGCATAATAATATCCTCAAATTGCAGCGGCGGAGGCAAGAGTACATTTACTTTGGCATTGATGAAAGCACTGATTGACAGAGGTTTCGACGTTCAAGGCTATAAGGTGGGCCCCGATTATATAGATACAGCCTTTCACACCCATCTATGCAAAAAAGCTTCAAGAAATCTGGATTTATTTATGATGGGAGAGGAAGGCGTAAAAATATCATTTTCAAGGGGGCGAGGGGATATAGGAATAATTGAGGGGGTCATGGGGCTATATGATGGCTTAGGCTATGACAGTAAATATTCTACATATCATTTATCACAGGTGCTTAATATACCGATAATATTGGTTATAACTCCAAAAGCCCAAAGCAATACACTTTGTGCAGAGCTTTCAGGATTGCTGAACTATGAAAATGCAAATATTATAGGTGTAGTTCTTAATAATGTCAGTGAAAGCTATTATCAGCTCTTAAAAAAGATGGTAGAGAAAAATACTCCGCTAAAAGTAATGGGCTATATGCCGAGTGATGAAAGAATAATACTTGGAAGCAGGCATTTAGGATTAATCCAGAGCAGTGAAATAGAAGACCTGGATAAAAAAATTAGTATTGCTTCAAAGCTGCTGGAAGAGCATGTTGATATGAAAGAAATAATAAACTGCTTAGAAGAAACAGAAAGACATGATAGTAAAGATGCTAATGATCAAGCAGAGCATTTTAAGAGGCTTATCAGTGATAGGAATGAATCTATCAAAGCAGCTTATGCTTATGATAAGGCGTTTAGCTTTTATTACAAGGAAAACTTGGAATTGCTTGAGACTGTAGGAGAATTAATACCCTTCAGTCCACTGAAGGATAAAAGACTGCCTGAGGGTATAGACTTTCTTTATATCGGAGGCGGCTACCCGGAGATTTTTGAGGAGGAACTAAGCGGTAATAAAGAGCTGCTAAATGATATAAGGGAAAAGCTGGAGAATGGACTTCCGGCATATGCCGAATGCGGTGGGTTAATGTATTTGACCAAGGGCTCCGAGAAAAATAACATGGTAGGATTCTTTGACGGCATTTATAAGATGAGCGACAGTCTTGTGAATTTTGGATATGCAGAGCTTCATGTATCCGGCGAAAATCATATTTTTGACAGAGGCTTAAAGGTAAACTGTCATGAGTTTCATAAATCTTATGTAGAACTAACAGAACCTACAGTATTCAGTTTAAGCAAAAATTACTACGAACAAGAAAATCATTGGCAATGCGGTTATATTAAAAATAATGTTGTTGCATCCTATGTACATATCCATTTCTATGGCAACATGAAGTTTTTCAATAGTTTAATAAAATTGGCATATATGAATAAGATTAAGTATTCCTATAATAAAAAAATCGCCGAAACACAAGTACGGTGAACCGTATCACAAGTAACGGCGGCTTAAAATAAAGTACCAAAGATTGAGTTATCACCAAGTCGGTTAAATAGATAACTTAGCCTTATGGTACTTTTCAGTTAATTAACCTGGAATAAGCAACTCTGAAACCTTCAATATCAGAGTTGCGTTATGACCTCCAAAACCAAACGAATTAGTCATTGCATAAGTTATGTCTGCAGATATTCCTTGGTTTGGAATATAATACAGGTCGCATTCAGGGTCGGGATTATTGTAATTGATTGTCGGCGGCAGGAACTTATCTTTGAGCGACATTGCCGTTATGATTGCTTCGATAGCTCCGGCTGCTCCGAGAAGGTGACCTGTCATAGATTTTGTAGAACTCATAGGTACTTTATAAGCGTATTCCCCGAATACCGATTTTACTGCTGCTGTTTCGTTCTTGTCATTTATTTCCGTAGAGGTTCCATGAGCGTTTATATAACCGATGTCACCGGGTCTAATGCCAGCATCTTCAATTGCGGATTTCATACATCTTGCGGCCCCCTCGCCTCCTTCTGCTACAGCTGTGATATGATAAGCATCGTTGGTGCAGCCGTAACCAACCAACTCTGCAATGATTTCTGCACCTCTTTTGATTGCATGTTCACGTTCTTCAAGTATCAGTATTCCTGATCCCTCACCCATAACAAAGCCGTTTCTTTCCAAATCGAAAGGCCTGCTGGCGGTGTTTGGATCTTCATTTCTACTTAATGTTCTATTAGTATAAAATCCAGCTAATGAAAGCTTTGTGATAGGAGTTTCCGTACCGCCTGCAATCATAATGTCTGCATCGTTTCACTGGATTACCCTGTATGCATCTCCAATGGCATTTGTGGATGAAGCACAAGCAGTAACGATACATTCAGTAAAGCCTTTGATGCCATATTCAATGGCTATCAGGCTGGAAGCCATGTTGGTTATCATCATGGGGACAAAGAATGCACTGATCCTTCCTGCACCTTTTTCATACAGGACATTGTACTGGCTTTCTATAGTTTCTATTCCGCCAACACCTGATCCGACTATTATACCGATTCTTTCCCTGTTTATTAATTCAAGATTCAATCCGGACTTTTCAACAGCCATTTGAGCTGCAGCAACTGCATATTGAGAAAATCTGTCCATTCACCTGCAGCTTTAACCGGAAGGTCTGACACATCCACTCTTTCTATAAGGCGGATGCCGGATCTCCATTTCTTATGGATTGCCAAAGCTTATCGGCACCATTGCCAAAGGGTGTAACTGCTCCGATTCCTGTTATAACTACACGTCTTTTCATATTGTTAACCTCCTGTTTTTACTCGTTTGATATTTACTAAGCTAACAATAACATTTATAATTTATAGAAAATGAACCAATATTGCTTTTTAGGGGTTTATTATGATTGATTCTAAAGAAATTATAGAAGCCTGCGTCAACTATATTGAACGAAATATAAACGACAAGATAACCCTTGATGATATTTCACAAGGAGTAGGGTTCTCCAAATACTATCTGCACAGAATGTTCAAGGCCCTTACCGGACAGTCAATAATTGAATATGTACAGGCACGCAAGCTGTCTGCAAGTATAAATGAGCTTGCGAACAGCAATATTAGGATGATTGATATAGCTATGGATTATGGATTTGACCATGAACAGTCGCATATCAGGGCTTTTAGGAAAAGGTTCGGATATACTCCTGTGAAAGTCAGGTCTGATCAAATTTCTATTGATATAACTGAGAAAATCAATATAAATGATATTTTATCAATTAATAACTCTATTACCTATAAACCGTTTTATGTTTTTAAGCAGAAGTTTTGTATTGCAGGCAGGTAGGCCGTCTATTGGTGCATCTATACCGTAAATAGATTACCAATTCTGGTTTCAAGTCTGCTGATAAATTTAGGTTTGAATATATAGACACGGGTCTGGCCAGGGATAATTACTGTGAGCTGGATATCTACCAACCGATTAGGGAAGCTGTAATAGAGATATGATATGGAGGCCCCTCGGGACAGAGCCAGGCACAAAGATTATTAGGCATTAAAGCTATAATGCACAAGGAAGGATTCAAAATGAGTATTTTGGTTGCAGAAGGTATTTCAAAAAACTACAATGAAAGACAGCTGCTTAACAATATAAGCCTTGGTATAAACGAAGGTGAAAAAATAGGATTGATAGGCATAAATGGTACGGGGAAGACAACGCTGCTTAAAATTCTGGCAGGAGTTGAGCAGGCAGATGAAGGAAGAATAATGAGAGGCAGCTCGGCAAGGATAGAGTATTTGCCCCAGAGTCCTTGCTTTGATGCGGATGCGGCAGTGCTGGAGCAGATTTTTAGAGGTGATTCGGCTGTCATGAAGCTTATAAGGGAATATGAGGCGGCTGTATCAGACATTGACACCTCAAGTGAAAGGCTGATGAAGCTCACTCACGACATGGATGCGGCAAACACCTGGAATATTGAAAGCGAAGTCAAAACAGTATTGACCAAGCTGGGAATTACGGATTTTGATGCAAAGTTAGGGACCTTGTCCGGGGGGCAAAAAAAGAGGATAGCACTGGCTGCTGCTTTGTTAAATCCCTCCGACTTGTTGATATTGGACGAGCCCACCAACCATCTCGATAACGATACTATAAGTTGGCTGGAACAGTATCTGAACAGGAGAAAAGGTTCACTGATCATGGTAACCCATGACAGGTACTTTCTAGATAGGGTGGTTAATGAAATTATTGAACTGGATAAGGGAAATCTCTATACCTATAATGGAAACTACAGCAGCTTTTTGGAGAAAAAGCTGGAAAGGGAAGAAATAGAAGCGGCCAACGAGAAAAAGCGTCAGAACCTGCTCCGTAAAGAGCTGGCGTGGATAAAAAGAGGGGCGAAAGCGAGAACTACCAAACAGAGGGCTAGAATAGACAGGTTTGAGAAGCTGAACGAAAGTACAGTGGAGATAAATGACGAAAAGCTGGAGATATCCGTAGGGAGTACCCGGCTTGGAAGAAAGGTAATAGAAATAGAGCATATCAGCAAATCCTATGGCGGCAGAAATATAATAAAGGATTTCAGTTATATACTGTTGAGAGATGACAGGGTAGGAATAGTGGGTCCGAATGGAATCGGAAAGTCAACTCTCATAAGCATAATATACGGGAAAGTCCAGCCTGACAGCGGCAGCGTAGTAACCGGAGAAACAGTAAAAATGGGATTGTTCTCCCAGGAAACCAACCATATGGATGAAGGGCTGAGGGCTATCGAATATATAAGAGAAGGTGCGGAGTTTATGACCACTGCAGACGGCAGCAAGATAACAGCGGCACAGATGGTGGAAAGATTCCTGACAAACAGCCGGATAAACCCGCTGAAAAGGGTGCTTCCGGAAGAGAAAGGGTAAGGGCTCTGAAATTCACATTTAAGGAGCAAAAGGAATACGAGGTAATTGATGATGAAATCGCTGGGCTTGAAGGGGCGATACAGGAGTTGGAGGCAAAGATTAGTGAAGCCTCATCAGACTACACGCTTCTGCAGCAATTGCTCGCTGAAAAAGAAGTACTTGAAAAACAGCTGGAACAGAAGATGGATCGATGGGTATATCTCAATGAATTAGCTGAAAAGATAGCAAATCAAAACAATAGCTGGCGTAGATTGGGTGCTAGCCGCTTAGCATTTGAGATAAAAAATGTTAAGCGGCTATTTATATCAGGAATAAACTCGATATAATGTTAATATAAGGTAGTATGTCCATAAAATATTATCTAGGGGGGTTAAGAATGAAAAAGTTCAAAAAATATCTGGCACTTTTGCTAATTTCTATTCTAAACATACCCTTATTTCAAACCGGTGTTAATGCTGAAACAAATGCCATTGAGGGAAATCTTTTTATCCACTCAACCTCAAATGATTTTACTGCTAACGCTGCGGGTTTGGAGGGTGTAGAAACCAATGACGATATAGGGGATGGAGCGATAGTACTTAAAAGCGATGCCCTGGAGGGTGTTTATACATCGGATATAATCAATACAAGCCCATTTGAATACCTCGTACTTTCCTGGGACAGTGATACTCCGGAGGGGACCTCGATCCAGGTTGAAGCAAAGGTACTTGTAAAGACATTGGATTCAAACGGACTATGGACAGAGCAGTGGTCTGGTTGGCTCTCATGGGGAACCTGGGGGACATTTGTAAAAAGAGCATCCGGTACAGGTGTCACCGATGACCCGGTTGCTTATGTTGATACCGATACCTTGATTGTAAAGGGCGGCAATGGGGAAACTGCAAGTAAAATACAGTATCGGATAACCCTAAACAGTGATATATGTGGAGTAACCCCTTCAGTGCGTTTGATATCAGGAACTATAAGGAATACTCTTCCTGGTCAAGAAATCAATAAGGTATTTACCGATAATCCGGATTTATCCAATCTGGAGATTCTCGATGTACCGCAATTTTCTCAGATTATCAGGGATCCTTCAATAGCCGGTTCCATATGCAGTGCAACCAGTACCGCAATGATATTGGATTATTATGGAGAAAACATATTACCCGAAGAATCAGCCTGGGGTGTATACGATAATAACTACGGCTTTGGAAATTGGCCGTTCAATACTGCCTATGCCTCAAGCTATGGATATAGGGCTTATGTAGATTACTCAACCATAGAAGGCTTAAAGAGAGAGATTTATTACGGACATCCCGTTGCAGTCAGTGTGAAATATAAAAACAGTGAAGATGTAAAGGGAAATTTGCCTATTGTAGACGGAGCTCCGATCGAATCAACCAATGGCCATCTGATAGTGGTGTGCGGCTTTGTAAACGAAAATGGAACTGACTACATAGTAATTAATGACCCGGCAGCTTCCAGCAATGAAGGAGTCAGGGTAAAGTACAGGCTTGACCAATTTGAAGCGGCTTGGGCAAAGTCAGGAAATACAGCTTATATTATCCATGAAAAGGAGAACGGAGCGGGTTTTGCAGCTCCTGTCAAGCTTGATGCAGAGCTTTTAGCCGTCTCGGAAAAGCAAAAGGAATATATGCTGAACTACAATGATAGTATTATAGACATTAGCAGCGATAACGTAAAAACAATAATGATGACAACAGACGGCGGAATGACCTACCAATATATTGATCTGTCGAAAAAACCGGCAATTACTGAAAAGGCAAAAGAAGAAACTGCTCCGGTCGACTATATATTTATTACAGGAGAAGGAAAATCATATTATGCTGGGATAAGATAATCAGGTTTCGCCAGACCTCACTACGCTTATGCTTTTTGGTCCTTTTGCTTTTGCAGGTGTATATAATGATAGTATGGCATATAAAAGTGAGGTAGGTGAATATATATGAGTTCATCATCAAAAGTAATGGGAGAGGGCAGGTATGGAATATGCTGCCTTATAGCCGATGATAAAAACCTATACATACTAAAACAGCTTAAGAAAAAAATGTGGTAAGAAAACTCTTCAAAGGCACGATATGAGGAAAAAATGAAATATATTATACCGGTAAATAACTTATTGATATCTTGAAATACTTACATGGAAAAGGAGTAGTCCACAGGGATATAGGGGCCCCCAATACTTTATTCAATGGCGGTCGTATTTATTTAGTGGATTTTGCCTACTTCGGGGGATTCTTGATACATCTTTACCATGCATCATTTACGGATGAACCAAGGAAGAGCAAGCCATGGTATGAAGAGCTGGTTTTAAGCGGCAAGGAACTCATATTTCTAAAAAACTCATGGGAATTGAAAAAAGATACAAAAGTATAAATGAAGTAGAAGAAGGCTTTGAAGAAGTATTCTATTAACTTAATAATTCATTAGCGTAGGGATAAAATATTGTGTATAATAGAATCCATATTACCTTTGGCGGTTTATAAACAATAATTTGCGTTTTTCGAGGAAGGTTAAGCATCGTGGAAAATATGAAGAATAAACAGATGTCGGATTCTTTTTTTCTGGGAATATTATTAGCCATTGTAGGAGGATTTTTGGATGCATATTCATATGTGTTAAGGGGAGGGGTATTTGCAAATGCACAGACCGGAAATATTGTCCTCTTAGGTCTCAGTATTGCAGAAGGAAATACAAGAAAAGCACTTTACTATCTGGTTCCGGTTCTGGCATTTGTCCTGGGAGTTGTTGTCTCTGATGTTGTTAAGAAAAAATATAAGGAAAATCAAAGTATTCATTGGCGGCAGGTCAGCGTTTTAATAGAAGTAATTGCACTTTTGTTTGCGGGATTTATTCCTGTGGGCAGTTTGAATATGCTTGCGAATGTTTTAATTTCCTTTGTATGCGCTGTACAAGTGGAGAGCTTTAGGAAAATGAATGGTTTGGCATATGCTACAACAATGTGTACAGGAAATTTACGCTCCGGAACTGAACAGTTGTACAGATATAAAGCAACTAAAGATATAGAGGCGGGAAATAAATGCCTTAAATATTATTCAATTATTTTGTTTTTTATTATCGGAGCAATCGGAGGAATGAGTATCAGCCTGTATCTGGGAGTAAAGGCAATATGGATTTGCTGTTTAATTCTGTCCAGTGTATTTGTTGTCATGATGTCAAAAAACGGATGATTCAGCGCCAGATATCGGGGACGGTTCCTTATGCCTGTATTAAAAGGCAAAAAGGACCGTCCCTGGTATTTCATGAGGGTATGTAAGTGAGATATAATAACTTTGAAATATAATGAAAGGAAATGTATGATTATATCTTATATGTATCATACAAGAGCTGATGAGTAAGAAAGGGATTATTTTTGACTTTAACGGAACCTTATTGTGGGATACGCACTTACATAATATGGCCTGGGATAATTTCTTTAAAGCACACGGATTTTTTCTGTCCGACGAGGAAAAACACCGGAAGATGCATGGGCGCCTGAACAAGGAAATATTGGCTGAATTATTCGGCAGCAGGTTGACGGAAGCGGAGATAGAGCATTACGGCCTTGAAAAGGAATACGAATATCAGAGGTTATGTACCGGGCTAGAGGACTTTTCCCTGGCAGAGGGTGTGATTGAATTGCTCGAAAAGCTTAAAGAGCGGGACATGTCCTTCGTGATTGCTACAGCCTCAGGAATTGAGAATGTTGATTTTTATATCAGGGAGCTGAAGCTTGACAAGTGGTTTAAAAGAGAGCATATAATTTATAATGATGGCTCCATGAGGGGAAAGCCTTTTCCTGATTTGTTCCTGAAAGCCATGGAGGTTTTGGGGATAGATAGTAAAAATGTTATAATCTTTGAGGACTCGGTCTCGGGGATAAAAGCAGCTGAGGCGGCAGCTGCAGGAAAGGTTGTCATCGTAGATTCAAATGATAGTGATTATAAGATATGGAAAGGTAAACACCCTATTATCAAACATTTCAATGAAGTCAACTGGGATTGGTTTGAAGGTTAGGTGCTACAAATGCTGAAAAGATTCAATGAGATAGATGTTATGCGCATTATAGGTTTTTTAATGGTGGTGGATCAGCATATATTAGGCGCATATGCACAGAGGCCGAAAGCGGGCTTTGCAGATTCAATGGTACTGCCTTATCTTTTTTGGTCCTTTGCCAGTATTGTAATATTCAAAAAGTACAGCTTGCTTAAAGATATAGTACTCGTACTTGTAACCGGCAATGCATCCTATCATCTATGGTACATGGCGATGTGTATCAGAATATATATATGGTTTCCTGCCATACTTGCCTTTATTTCAAGAATAGTTAAAAAGAATAGTTTAACCCAGAAATTAATGTTCATTTTTTTCTTTATTGCCTATTAGGCTATATTAAAAGAAAACAATAAAATAACGGATATGTTAGCGGCCGGCTTATTCGGGACACCATCGCTCCTTGAAGAGAGAATCATTCAATATAGTCCTGTATTTTGGTCCGTATACCTTGTTTGCGGCATTGCTGCATACATAAAATATGAATACTACAGAGCGGCGGTGATAAAGCACAGCAGGAAAATCGTAGCTGCATATATCCCTCTTGTAGCTTATATGTACTATACACAGGTTTGCAGTAAGCTGCCGGAGTATTTCCCGCGTATTGCGTACAGCCATCTGCTGTATATCCTTTACATGATTTTAACTATAGTGGTTATATACATAGCTTCAGTGAAGATTGTCGGGGCAGCGGAGAAATATAAAGATAGTATACGCGAGCTGGGTTCACTGTCTTATGGCGCATATCTGGTTCATGTCATTGTGCTTCAACGTATTGCACCCAAATTGCGGGCAGCGGTATCTACAGAGAGTTATCTGGTGTGCGGTATTATAGTTTTTACAGCTACCTCAGTATTGTCTGTTTTGTTATGTTATACAATCAGCCTTCTGCCATTATCAGAATATATTATAGGAGTTAAGCAAAGGCTTCCCCAAAATAACCAGCCTCAAACATATTCAATGTAAGGATAAGTGCAAAATTCATGCTATCCCGGATTTATTTGCATAAGATATAGAGAATATATTAGCTAAATAAAGGGGTAGATGAGATGGTAGCTGAAAGCATCCTGGATGTCATTGGCAATACGCCCATGGTCAGCCTGAGAAAATTATCAGGGTTGAATATATTTGCGAAGGCAGAATATCTGAATCCGGGCGGAAGTATTAAGGATAGAATTGCGAAATACATGATTGAACAGGCAGAAAAGAAAGGGGTATTGAGGCCTGGTATGACAATCATGGAACCTACTTCGGGCAATACGGGGATAGGCATAGCTTTGGTCGGCGTCCAAAAAGGTTATAGGGTTGTAATTGTTATGCCGGAAAATATGAGTGAGGAGAGGAAAAAGATTATATCGGCATTGGGTGCGGAGCTAATCCTGACTAATGCGGAGGAAAGCATCGGCGGATCAATGGCGGAGGTTGAGAGACAAAAGGCAAAGGATCCCAACATATTTATTCCCCAACAGTTTGAGAATCCCGATAACCCCCAAATCCATTACCTTACTACAGCCCCGGAAATTTGGGAACAAATGAAGGGTAAAGTTGATGTCTTCGTTTCGGGGTTGGGCAGTGGAGGAACGCTGGGGGGTGTCGGCAGGTTTATTAAGGAAAAAAATCCGCAGGCTAATATTATTGCCGTAGAACCTAAAAATGTATCCGCTCTTCTCGGGCATGGGCCGGGGTTGCATAAGATCCAAGGAATTGGAGATGGTTTTATCCCCAAGGTTCTCGATGTAAGTCTCATAGATGGAGTAATTCAAGTTACAGATGGTGATGCAATTAATACTGCCAGGGATTTAGCCAGGGACCAGGGTGTCCTTACAGGGACTTCTTCAGGTGCGAATGTCTGGGCTTCTATTGTAGCTGCACAAAAGTATGGCCCGGATAAAAATATTGTAACTGTTTTGCCGGACAGAGTTGAAAGGTATTTTAGTACATCCCTGATATAGAATTAAAGGGGGAAGCACGAATGAAACAAAACAAATACGATGATAGCATATTTTTTGATAAATACAGCAATATGGAGCGCTCAAAATATGGGCTTGATGCTGCCGGGGAATGGCATGAGCTGAGGAAGATGCTTCCTGACTTTCAAGGAAAAAGGGTTTTGGATTTGGGCTGCGGCTTTGGGTGGCATTGCCGGTATGCCATAGAGAACGGCGCAAAGTCAGTAATTGGAGTTGATATTTCACAAAAAATGTTAAGTGAAGCAAAGAAAAAGACAGAATCCGGGAATATCGAGTATATTTGTATGCCAATTGAGGATATTGATTTTCCGGTTGATTCTTTTGATGTAGTTGTTAGCTCTTTAGTGTTCCATTACATTCAGTCCTTTGAGGATATTTTAGACAAAATAAGCAAATGCCTTGCAAAGGGCGGAGATCTTGTATTCTCTGTGGAGCACCCGATTTTTACTGCATACGGAGTACAAGATTGGTATTATGATAATCAGGGTAATCGGCTGCACTGGCCGGTTGACCGTTATTTTGACGAAGGTATGCGTAACGCTGTTTTTTTGGGTGAGGAAGTTGTAAAGTATCATAAAACCATTACAACATACATAGCAAGCCTTATAAAAGCAGGATTTGAAATAACGGGCATTGTTGAACCAAAACCGGCAGAAAATCTGCTCTATACTGTTCCGGGAATGATGGATGAACTGCGCCGGCCGATGATGCTGCTTGTATCTGCAAGGAAAAAATAAATGACTGATTAGCTCTATCTGGGTATTTATTTCTATTTCCTGAGTATATCTATAAGTTCCGCCAGATTGGAAATCTCATAAGTTGGCTTTATACCTGTTTGATTTGCAATATTATTTGGGTTATACCAACATGTGTCTATGCCGGAATTTATACCGCCTTGTATATCTGAGGTTAAGCTATCCCCTACAATCAACACCTTGCTTTTATCAGTATGCTTTATATTGTTTAAAGCCAGTTCGAAAATTCTGGAATCCGGCTTTGACACTTTTACCTCCTCGGATATGACTATATCTTCGAAGTACTGGGCTATGGCTGATTTTTTTATTCTTTTTTCCTGCACAACAGTAAGCCCATTGGTGATCATAATAAGTTTATAGTCTTTATGCAGTCTTTCTATAAGTTCAGTACTGAAATCATATAAGAACGATGCGTTGGACAGGTGCTCCATATATGATTTTGCAAATTCAAACTCATCAAATCCGGCATTTAAACTGTCTGACAGTCTCTTAAACCTTTCAATCTTTAATTTTTCCTGAGTAATAAGTCCTTTCTCAAACTCTTTCCATATAGCCGTGTTTATGCCATGGTATACTTTTAAATGGTAATTTTCATCATACTCCATATCAAATTCAAGCATTGTATTTTCAAAAGCATATTTTTCGGATTTTTTAAAATCGAATAAGGTATCATCGGCGTCAAACATTATAATTTCGTATTTCACAATAAGCCTCCTCGTAAAGTTGGTTTCTTTAATTATAATCTATAAGCTTCTAAATATATAGTGCCAGGTATGCAGCCCATCAGGCTGCTGATGCTGATGCAGCTGATACTTAATTCATTCAAGGAGATTGGAAACTTATAGATGTAAATAAGTCAAATATGATAAAATTGTAGTAAATTGAGGTCAGGTTAATCGTATACGATATGATAAATCAGATATAAAGCGGTGAAAGCATGAAAGTATCAATAGAAGAAATCGGTAGGGAGCAGGAAGAAGAAATCATTATCAGATGCCATGAGGTGAATGGTGATATTTTGAAGCTGCTAAACAGGTTGAAAACAGAGAAAGCAGTACTTCTTGGCTATGACGAGGACAATATCCACAGGCTCAAGATGGCAGACATATACTATTTTGAAGCGGTGGATAATAAGGTGTTCATTTACTGCAAGGACAAGGTGTTTGAGTCGAAGCAGAAGCTTTACGAGTTGGAAGATATGTGCTCGGGAAAGAAATTTTTCCGCGCATCCAAATCTGTCATTATAAACCTGACAAAAATATCATTCGTGAGGCCTTCTATCAGCGGAAGGTTTGAGGCTAAGCTGGATAACGGGGAAACCGTAGCCGTATCAAGGCAGTATGTACCCGTGCTAAGGAGAATGTTGGGTTTATAGGAGGAAATTGAGAATGAAACTAGCAGATTTCATTAAAAAGCTGGTCAGGGATTATTTTACGATATTTGCCGTTATTGTAATATGTATCACCATTTTGCGCCAGATTTTCGCACCGAATGATTATCTGGAGCTTAAAGATATTTATATTTATATGATATGTGCATTGGCGGGAGATTTGCCAAGTCTGATTTTATATTCGCGGAGGGAAATACCGGAAAAGGAAATGCGGCTTAGGATTATCCTTCGGTTTGTGGTATTGGAAGCGGTTTTGTTGGTTTTGGCAAATGTAACGGGTTGGGTATCCGGAATCCTAAATTCAGTAATACTTGCGGTTGAGATTGCAGTTATCTATCTGGCAGCCCGTTTTTTATTCTGGATTGATGATCGAAAAGCTACCAACAGCATCAATGAAAAATTAAAGGCGATGAAGGATGAAACAGAAGGCGGGCCGGAAGAAGAATAGGGTATAAATGCAGCTTACTGCTCCTTTTTTACATCTTATCTTTCTATAGATAAAGAATACTGTTTACCCCATTGTCATGTTTACGTTGGTATCGGTCATCCAGTGGAGCTTCAGATGGAAGCTTCTTGCCGCGGTGCTGTTTGTTTGGGCAGTAATTGGCGGCGTGTCACTTATACGCAATAAGGAAGACCAGAGAGAATATAAGGCTGAACGGGTCGTGGTCAGGGCAACCGCTATGTGGCTGCTTGTGGTTGTGGCTGTGTCACCTGCATTGATATTTCCACAATTTAAGCTTCCCAAGGCAACCGGTGAGTACAAGGTGGGAACTGCGGTTTATACTTATACAGATAACAACCGCATTGAGACATTTAACGATAAAGGTGACAAGAGGAAGGTTACTGTTGAGTTTTGGTACCCTAAGGACGCTGGCGGATAAGACATTCCTCCAGGAGGTTATTGATGCCAACAACGGCGTTTATGACGAAGCTACTGTTTATAAACTGGAACGAAAGTGGCTGAAGCTTCGCACCGACGACATGAATTTCGTCCTGGATACAATTATCAGGAATGCCGGAGGGAAAAGCTCCGGCCGGGTCTATCAGCTTATAGACACCGGTAAAATAGGCTTAATGGGTCACTCCCTGGGCGGTGCCGCAAGCGCAGAGCTTGCCAGGGAACGTAAAGATATCAATACTGTTATAGATCTTGACGGCAGCTTGCTCGGTGAGAAATTGGGCTATGCCAATGGCAAATACGTTATTAACCATGAGATCTATCCTGTACCTATACTTTTTGTTTATACCGATACTATGAAACAGGCAATGGCCGGCATAACTGACCCCAACATTGTAATTCCTGAAAAGCTGATAGCAGCTACCGCCCCTAAAGCGTATGAGGTTTATTTTACAGGCACGAATCATCTTAGTGTGACAGACCTGCCTCTTTTCTCACCAACGCTTGTAAAAATTATAAATGGCTCTGTCAAAAGAAGCAGCGGCGGGCAAGGCGCAGATAAATACTATGTAATAGAAAAGATGAACAGCATCGTACTGGAGTTCTTTGACTCCAATCTTAAAGGCCGAGGGAACTTTAGCTCTGCAGGGACATATTGATGTGTATTACCAAGTAAAGCCAATGAGCATAATCTGTGTTATAAATGCTGCGGTGAACCGTATGTGCATGGTGCCAGGAGTAAGGTCAGTGCCGGTATAAAAATCGGGTGGCCTTGAGTCCGGGCACTTATTTATTGTATACCCAAATGAACAATTTAAAAGAATGTTTGTGCGTTTCCTTCATATAGTTTACAAGAGGCTTGCAGTATATGGAGGAGCGCTTTATGCAGCATGGAGAGAGGAAAACTTTAATTTGGGCTGTTATGGCAATGGTTATTTTGGCAATTCCAAATATAACGCAATTTAACAGTATTGAAAGTAAAGAAGTACTACAGAAAAAAGAACCTCCGGTAAAACAAACGAATGTTGTAGCAGACACTGTGTATAATTACGAGGGTCAACTGTTGTAAGAAGATGGAGGAGTGGCTGAAGAAACCATCTCCCAAGAGGCGTTAATTGACTTGGAAGAGATTGACCGGGCTTTATTGGGCAAATTGAAGTATGAAGTGGCAAATGAAAAGGAAATAGTCTCTGATTTTACAAGGGATGATAAAATCATAATGGATAAAGCCGGGAATTATTCAGCTCTAAAGGGGATCACATGCTTCAGGGGAAATAATTATCGTGATTCTGCCAGTTTCGGGTATGCGGAGATTAAAGAAAAGAAGCTGGAGATTCAATGGCAGATTCCAACAGGAGGAATTGACGGCTGGACAGGGGTAGGGTGGAATGGGCAGCCTTCAATAGTTGAATGGCCCGAAGAGCTGCGAAGTGCCATGAATATAAGGGAAGAGAAGAAAAATAAAGAAAACTTGCGTGAGGTCATCTATGAGGCTTTGGATGGAAAAGTATATTTTTTGGACCTTGAGGATGGGAGTTCTACCCGTGATAAAATTCAGATTCCTGGTCCTGTGAAAGGAAGTCTTACTGTAGATCCCCGGGGAATACCGCTATTATATGTGGGGCATGGAATTAATACTGTTTCCGGGGAAAAGGTGGAAATGGGATATTGGATATCAGGAAACAACTATCAGGGAATAGAAAGCTCTGTGGCAGCTTATAAGAATCTGGCCTACTTTGCAGATAATGGAGGCTGGCTGCAATGCATAGATCTGAACACTCTAAGGCCTGTTTGGATAAAGGATGTTACTGATGACACTGACAGTACCATTGTAATTGATGAAGAAGAGGAGAATGAACAAGTCTCCCTTTATACAGCCTGTGAGGTGGATAAACAAGGGACCAAACGGATGAGCTATATCAGAAAAATTGATGCTCTCTCCGGGAAGCTGATATGGGAGAAACCCTATGAGTGCTTTTCTTTGCTGGGAGATAAACCTATAAACGGGGGAGCTCTGGCTACTCCTGCAATCGGTAAAAATTCTTTAAAACAAATGGCGATATATAATCTTGCCCGATATGGAGGGTTCAATAAAGGTCTGCTTGTTGCCCTGAATAAAATTACAGGTGAGGAATTATGGCGCTTGGAAATGCCTGACTATTCATGGAGTTCTCCTGTAGCTGTATATACGGAAGAAGGGGACGGATATCTTATCCAGTGTGACTCTGCCGGAAGGATGTATTTAATAGACGGTTTGACAGGAAGGGTATTGGATGTTATCAACTTAGGCGCTAATGTGGAAGGTTCTCCTGCAGTGTTTGAAAATATGGTTGTTGTAGGAACAAGAGGACAAAAAATATTTGGAATAAGAATCAGCTAAAAAACTAATAAGCCCTTAGTATAACTGAAATAATAATCAGAAGTGCCATGTGCGCAGGATAAAAAATATAACCCACATATTTATTAAGCCTGATCCAGCTTGTATTTATACTTTCCAGCCCCAAAATCGGAATTAATGCAAAAACTCCCCATGCGTTAAAATAATATCTTTGCAGTTGTGATAATCCGTTCTGCAAGTTAAGCTGGTTCCATACAAATTTAAAATTGAAAAGGTTGCTCCAGAATAGTGCTGATGAATATGCGGAGTTCCATAGGGCAACCCTGTAATAACCATGAAACAGGTATAACAGGGTAATACTTAATATGGCAGCTTCTATCTTCTCCTGAAAGATGTGAAACAGTAAAACCAGGACTAATGCAAGTAAGCCGTATTCCATATAAAAATCTTTTATAATGAAGCTTAATACTTCGGGAAAAACGATTATTATAACGGCCAGGGCCAGTAAAAATATACCGTACAAAAGGTGTTTATAATTCCTGTCTTGAGTAAAACTCTTAATCTTTAATATCCCATTATCATAAACACAAAGCAATCCAATAGCTGCTACAAAAGTGAACAATACATTAAAATGAATAGGATTAAATTTAATATCGGGACTGAAAAAAGAATAGGGTATTTGGGTTATTAAGGCAAATATGAGAAGTCTTAAAACATATCTTTTGAGATTGTATGTCCGGGAGTATCCTACGGCAATCTGATAGGCGAATATAGGAAAGGCCAATCTCCCTATAATTCTGAAAAGAATCTCATTTGGAAAATACATATATCCAATATGATCAACAAGCATTGTTGCTAACGCCAGCAGCTTCAGCATATCATTCCGGTATGCCCTTCTTTGCATTGCCTTTTTTTCAACAACCAATGTTTCCACTATAGCCCCTCCATAATTTGTACTGTTTTCAATAATTATATCATTTATAATTTCATATGGCAGGAGTTTCGGAAGAAATATTTATATTAAGGATTCATTAATATGCATTTGTTATGTATAATAATATAAAGATTAATACAAGGGGTGTCAAAAATGAGCGATTATGAAGGCCAATATCCTGTATATGAAATTTCTGCTTTGAAAGTAAAGAATAATGCCTGCAGAATATATGAATTATGTAAAGCTAACGGAATCGAACCGGCAGGTGTTGTTAAAGGCTGCAGTGCTATACCCCAGGTGGCGGAAATGTTTGTCGAGGCTGGTTTTAAGACACTGGGCGATTCAAGGATGAAGGAAATAATAAGGCTCAGATTAAGTAATATCAATGCAAAATTGATGCTTATAAGGATACCTATGCCAAGCGAAATACCGGAGCTTGTAAGATATGCCGATTCAAGCCTGAACTCGGAAATTGAAACAATAAGGCTGATAAACAAAGAAGCGGGTGCGCAGAAAAAAATTCACGGTGTCATTCTGATGGTTGACCTTGGTGATTTGCGTGAGGGCTTTTTTGACAAGGATGAGGTAATTGAAGCGGCTAAGGAAGTTGAAATGCTTGAGAATGTCGAGCTGCTGGGAATCGGCACTAATTTGGGGTGCTATGGTTCTATCAAGCCTTCAGAAAAAAACCTGGGAGAATTATGTGAATTGGCAGCGGCAGTTGAAAGGAAGATTGGACGGAAGTTGGAGATCATATCAGGAGGAGCCAGTACATCTTTATCACTCCTTGTAAGCGGGCTTATGCCGAAGCGCGTCAACCACTTGAGAATCGGCGAGGCGATAATTACAGCAAAGGACCTTCCATATTTATGGGATATAGAAATGCCTGGAGTTTACAGGGATCCTATGGTGCTAAAGGCTCAGGTCATAGAGATAAAGCGCAAACCCAGCTATCCAATTGGTGAAATATTCGTAGATGCTTTTGGGAACAGACCTGTCTATACCGACAGGGGGATAAGGAAAAGGGCAATACTTGCAATCGGTAACAAGGATTTAGGAGATATAACAAAGCTTAAACCCCGGCACGAGGGGATAGAGATAATAGGCAGCAGCAGCGACCATTTGATACTTGATGTAGAAGAGTACACCGGGGATCTTAAAGTGGGAGATGTGCTGGAGTTCGATACTTTTTACGCAGCGATGCTTTTCCTGTGCTCCAGTGATTGTGTCAGGAAGGCTATTGTCAGGTAAACCATGGTGCCAGGTAAGAAGGTAATTAGGTTATTAAAGCTGTATGGAAGCATAACCTGATAACCTTTGCACCTGGCACCTGGCTATAGTTGGGGATCGAGACGCAGTAAAAAACGGTCTCCATGTTTTTCAAATTGGACAGGTGTCTCGAAGAAATCGCAAAGGTTATCTTTGGTCAGTACGGAGGCTGTTTCTCCTGAGGAATGTACCTGCCCTCTGCGCAGTAATAAAGTATGGCTGAAAGCCGGAAGGATTTCCTCAGTAAGATGGGTAACATAAATCAGTGTGGGAGCATCCTTTTCATAGCTTAATTTCTCAATAATGGAAAGCAATTTTGCCTTAGCGAATATATCCAATCCGGTACAGGGTTCATCCAGAATAAGCAGACGAGGGGAAGACATAAGGCCTCTTGCAATCAGCACCCGCTGCTTTTCGCCCTGGGACAAGGTCTGATAGGTCCGGCCTAACAGTTCCAAGCTGTCCAAACGTTCCAGAAGACTCCTTGCAAAAGCTCTATCCTCTTGAGTAGGCTCTTCATACAGGCCAAT
>JBLNDG010000072.1:0-21934 GCA_050261415.1 Caulobacteraceae bacterium
ATAATTAATACAAGCATAGGGGTAGCGGGCGGCGCAATTATAAGTATTTTTATCCAGGGAAGAACTGCCGGTGAAGTATTGTGGTTTGTATTGAATGGTTATAGATCCTCCACAGGAATAGAGGATTTGGATATGATTCTGAGAGGAGGAGGCATCAGCCCCATGGTGGAGGTTCTCCTGATAGTCATCGGGGCAGTAGCCCTAAGCAGTTTGCTTGAGGGGACCAATATAATAAATCCTATAATTGAAGGTGTTGTGGACAGAGCCAGGAGTAAAGCCTCGCTTTTTATCAGGACGTCTGCCTTTAGTAGTCTGCTTACTGTTGTTACTTGCGACCAGACTGCAGGAATAATACTGCTGGGCAAGCTCCTGCAAAAGAAGTATAAAGAGCTTGATATAGAAAGGGTAAAGCTTGCAAGGACAATATCCGATACAGGGACTACCATCGCTCCGCTAATACCTTGGAACGTAAATTCAATTATCATACTGGCAATAACCGGTGTTGCTACAGTCCAGTATGCCCCTTTTGCGGTGCTGTGCTATCTGGCACCTATTATTACCATTATTTCCGGGTACCTTAAAGAAAAATCGGTATATTAGCAGTGATTTATATTGTAAACCTTGTCCGTATGTGGAATAATTATATATAAAATGCAGAAGCGTTATAAGGAGGATGTGTTAATGCATATAAGATTAGTTGCAGACAGCAGCTGCGACTTGAATGACGGTTTAAGGAAAGAACTGGGGATAAAATTGGTACCTTTGACACTTGAAGTTGGCAAAAGTACATACAAGGATGATGAAAACCTCTATGTAAAGGCAATGCTTGAGGAAATGAAGCAGAGTCCGGTTTCGCCAAAAACCGCATGCCCTTCGCCAAATGATTTTGTCAAAGCCTTTGAAGGCCCGGAAAGCGTTTTTGCGGTGACATTAAGCTCTGCCTTGAGCGGTACTTATGACAGCGCAATGCTTGCGAGGAAAATCCTTCTGGAAAAAATGGACAATAAATTCATACATGTATTTGATTCCTTGAGCGCTTCTATTGGAGAAACACTGATCAGCATCAAAATTTTTGAGCTGGCGAAAAAAAGCTATGACAACCTGCAAATTGTAGATAAGGTTAATGAATATATTAAAGGCATGAAAACTTATTTCCTGCTTGAATCCTTGGAAAACCTTGTGAAAGCAGGCAGATTGAACAAAGTAAAGGGAAGGATTGCATCCCTGTTGAATATAAAACCGATAATGGGTGCCACTGAAGAAGGCACGATAAAGCTGGTAGAGGATGTAAGAGGCTATAAAAGAGCTTTCATGAGATTTGTGGAGATAATAGGTGAGCAAGGGGATAAGCTTGAGGAAAAGGTTATAGGAATAGCCCACTGCAATTGCCTTGAAAGGGCTGAAGAATTTAAGAGGGAGCTTTTAAAAAGGTATAAGTTTAAAGATGTAATAATAGTAGAGACAGCAGGTTTAAGCAGTGTGTATGCCAATCAGGGAGGCTTGATTGTGGCATTTTAAAAAGAAAAGGGACTTGTCAAAGTCCCCTTTCTTTTGGTGTAGTTATTCGAAAATGAGCTCTTTATTAATGGATTTATATTTATTAACCTTGGCCTTCAAACCGTTGAATGACTGGGGCATAGGTGTTTTTGCAATATCGTATGTCATAGCTGTTACAAGTGAACCCACCTTATACAGGTTATCCAGCTGGATTTTATCCAGGGAGTCTTCATCGGTATGGTAATACGGGTCTGGATTGACATCCAGGAAAACTGATGGAATTCCTGAAAGTTCAAAGGCTTCATGGTCGCTGGAGCTGGATGTGCTGCGGGAGTGCCGATAACCGAACTTATCCAGGTAAGCCTCTGCCAAATCAGCGATAAAGGATTCCGCATCTTCATTAACTGTCATAACTCCTACTGTATCGCCTACACCAACCATATCCATGTTGATCATGGCAACAGTATCGCTAAGCTCTTCTTCACTCAGGGAATTCACATATTGATATGAGCCTACAAGACCAATTTCTTCAGCTCCGAAGGCTGCAAATTTAATATCATAGGCAAGCTTTTCCTTGGAAAGCACTCTTGCTGCCTCAAGCATAGTTGCAACGCCGGAAGCATTGTCATTTGCACCTGGTGTGTTGACACAGTCTATGTGTGCACCCATTACTATTGTGCCGTTATGCTTATTACCCCTATCTGCCTTCAGTGTACCAATAACATTTTGTGATGTTCCATATACTACTTCACAGTCTGCATATATTTTCATCGTGACAGTATTCCCGGCGTCCAGAAGACCCTTAATGTACAGGCCGTCCTCCTGCAGCATTCCATTGCGGGGATTTGTCCGGGGTCACCCAGTGTACCGTTTACCGCACCAGGCCTGTTGTTGAATATTATTACGCCTACGGCTCCTGCGTCGGCAGCATTCTGTACCTTTTCTGCGAAGGTTATTTCGCCCCTTTGAATCAAAGCAATTTTGCCATTGACATCAGCAGTGAAATCCTCCGGATGGCCAAGATTGCAATATACAACTTCTGCGGTTACCCCCTCCTGCGGTGACGAAGGAGAATACTGGAAAATGGCAGTCTGGAAGCTTTTGGCTTCGGGGCTTACCATCTCAAGCGAGCCTTCGTGTTCAAACCAGTTTACAATATCAAATTCCTGCCTTTCCACTGTCAGACCATAGCTTTCAAGCTGTTCCGCCACATAGTCAAAAGCGGCTCTTTCGCCTTCGGTGCCGGTCATTCTGGCGTCATCAACACTTGCCAGGGTTTCAATATGGCTGTAAATATTATCGGCTGATACATCATTGAATATTTCCTTATGTACCGGAGCTGCATATACAAAGGATGAAACCACCAGTGCCAGAATCAAAATAAAGGATGGCACCTTGATATGTTTTTTATACATTATGTTTCCCCCTTTTATTTTTTTCTATTGCGACACAAAGAACTGAGGACTAGGAAAAGCCGGCTTAAGTACTGTGCACAGTATGTCAATGGATATCCTAATTTAATGATATTAATGCAGGAAATAATTGTCAACGCTAACAAGTCGTGTAATTTCAACGGCAAAGCACAATAAATGGGCCTTGAATTAAGAAGAATGTCAGATATGCCTTTCATATCTGAAAAATAAGCACATTATCCGGTGTTCTGAGTATATTTGCACTACAAAGCAGCTGATATGGTAAAATAATCTAGGAGAATTGGATTGATAGGGGGTAGCTCTGTGGACAAAGCCAAAATAATAGAGGTATGTAGGTCTTTAAGCATAAGCCAATGCAAGTATTGTGTGGGCTTTGGAGCTGCACTGGTTTTATATGGAATCAAAGTATCGACAAATGATGTAGATATCGAGGTTATTCCTGAGGTATTCGAAGCATTTTCTGGTAATTATCCGATAAAGTACTGCAGTGATGGAGAAGCGTATATAAGTATCGATGATGTTGTAGATATGTTCAAGTGTAGTAATCTTCCTTCAAAACCCGTGATTATCAATGGCATTCCGGTATTTCCATTGCAGAATATTTTGGAAAAGAAGAAAAGGCTGGGAAGGACTAAAGACATCAAGGATATAGAAATGATTGAAAGCTTTCTGCAGGGCAAGCTGTAACTATACATAATACTGTGGTATAATAGTGTCCAGGGGTTAATAGGTTTAGCCCGGATTATACATATACGGAGGTATAAAAATTGAAAAGACACGCAGCAATATTTGCAGCAATTCTAATGTTTATGGCAAATATAGCGGGATTCTTTAGTACTGTTGACGCAAGTACAACAAGTAAAACTGCTAATTTGCCTTATGAAGTGGAGCTTTTTTCGGATGTACCCGAGAGCCATTGGGCTTTTGAAGATATTCACTATTTTCGTTATCTGAATATTACCCAGGGTATAGGGGACAACAAATTCGGACTTGGACAGCAGGTAAAAAGAAGCGAATTCATAACCATGCTGGTACGCCTAATGAATTGGGAGCTTGTTAAAACTGACAAGAGCACCTTCTCGGATGTCGGCAAGGATAAGTGGTACCATGATTATATTGAGACTGCTGTAACAAAAGGTGCAATAATTAAAGAATCTGGGAGGTTCAATCCAGATGCATATATAACAAGAGAGGATATTGCCAAGGCAATAGTAAGAAGCCTGGGATATGAAGAATTGGCAAAGCAGCTTCAATACCTGCCGAGCCAGTTCAAAGACGTAAAGGAAAATGCGGAATATATAAACATTGCTAAGGATTTTGGCATTTCCAACGGCTTGGATGGCGTAAGCTTCCTTCCCAAAAGTACTGCAAAAAAAGAAGAAGCAGTGGCTATGCTCGTTCGCATGTACGAAAGGCTGAATGGACCAATCAAAGAGTTGCATGCGTTTTATGCAATTAAGGCATATGACCAGGTCGATTTGATTAGCGGCTTAAACTCTGTGAGCTTTGGATGGAGCAGGCTGGAATACGACAACAGCAGAAAACAGTTTGCAGTATCGGCAGCTAAGAGTGATACCAGCGATTTTTATATCCCGGATGCCTCTTCGGTGCCTGTTGATATCGCAAAGCAGGGAAATGCCACAGTTCAGCTGAACCTGTATGCTTCAAATGATGTTAAAGTGCTTGACGCAAACAGCAATACAAATATGGGTATGGTGGAGAGCCTGCTGTCAAGCAATGAGGCTCAGAACTCAGTAATTCAGCAAATAGTACAAATGCTTAACAATACTCCGGCAGGAGAAAAAAACCTGACTTTTGACGGTATAGTTGTAGATTTTGAAAATATGCGGGGAGAGAAACTCAGCAAACTATATGATGAGTTTTTACTCAAACTGAAAACTGAGCTTTCCCAATATAATAAGAAGCTATATGTAGCGGTTCACCCAAAAAGAGCAAAGGGACAAGCCTATTATGACGGCTATGATTATAAGACTATAGGAGAAATAGCAGATAAGGTTATTTTGATGGCCCATGATTATAATGCGACTAAGCTTACAGAAGCCGAAATGTCCATTGGATATAACGATACACCCTTGACCCCGATAGATGAAGTATATTACGCCCTTAAAACCATAACTGACAAGAAAACGGGAGTAGCTGACACAAGCAAGATATTGCTGCAGATATCCTTTGATACGGTTCAGTGGAAAATGGTTGACGGCAAGGTTATAAACCAGAATGCTTATCGTCCCTCGTATTCACAGATTAAGGAGCGTCTTGAGAAAAATGATCCGGGATCGGATTTGGTGATAAAGTATTCCACAAAGCTTGAGAGCCCATGGCTTACCTACCACAATACCGGTGACAATACGGACAATATAATATGGTATGAAGACAGCAGAAGCGTCGATGCAAAAATAAAGCTGGCAAAATTGTTCGGGGTACAGGGAATATCTTTATGGCGCCTGGGGAATATACCGGCTTATGATGATGCAAACAGCAGCAAGCTTTATCTTGATGTATGGCAGGGAATCAAGAACCAGATGAAATAGTAAAATAGTCCTATTTTTCTAAGATTACCCTGAAAAGTTGGAACATTTTACGAAAAATATATCAAAAGTAGATATCAAAATCTCCGAAAGGGCAAAACTGCTGAAAGGCAGGGACGCAAAGCTGCGGACCTAAAGGAAACCATGGTGGCCGGGCTGCCGAAGGGAAAAGGGGAAGAATTATATCAGGAGATTACATATATCTACCAACAAATAAATGGAGGGATATGTATGAGAAACATGAAAAGAACATTTGCATTGCTATTGACACTTGTAATGGTTTTTAGCTTGACTCTGATGTCTGCTGTATTCGCAGCCGGCGGTAATGGCAAGGGAAGCGATAAGCCAAAAACTACTGAGACAGGAAAGGACAATGGTAACGGTAAAGGTAATGCCATAGAAAACAATACACAAACTCAGGAAACTACAACTGAGGGTACAGTGGAAGAAACCAAGGAACAAAAGGCTGTCAAAGAAAAAGACAAAGTAATGGATATCAAGAATGAATTGAAGCAGCAGCTTTTAGAGGCTCAGAAATCTGGAAATGCGGCACTTGCACAGCAAATAACCGCTCAAATGGTACAGGTCAAGGAACAGCTTAAAGAAATGGTGAAAAGCGGCTATACAGAAGAGGAATTGAATCAGCTTCAGCTTGCTGTACAAAATGCTTTACAGGCTGACCCAACATTACAGGCTGCTCCTGTTGAAAGCCTCATAGCAAAGGGTAAGAGTCTGAAGCTTGACATACCACCGGTTATAAAGGATGGGAAAATGCTTGTGCCGGTTAGAGCCTTTTCACAGGCTTTCGGTGCAGAAGTAGAATGGAACGCTGAGGATCACACAGTTACTATAGTTAAAGACGGTGTGGAAATTGTAATCAAAACCGACAGCAACATAGTATTGATAAACGGTGTTGAAACAGATCTTGGTATGCCTGTAAAGGCAATAAACGGAAGGAATGTGCTTCCTGTAGGCTTCCTGGCAGAAAAGCTGGGTCTTAAGGTGGAAGAAGATGAAGACGGTACTGTAGAGGTTGGCGAGGACGAGGGTGATACCACAACAGGCGACACTACAACAAATACTACCACAGGAAACTAAGGAACACAAGCGTTTATTCAGAAATTCATATATTTAATAACGAATAGAGACTGATAATTATTTTGTCAGTCTCTATTTTTAAAAAATCACTCTATTTGATTGATGGAAATTATGCTTTACCATTTACATCTATTGGGGGAGGTGATATATTGAAGAGGATATTATCCATACTGGTAGTAGTACTGATGTTGGCGGGCTGCACGGCGCAGCCAAAGCAGGTTGTACAGCAGCCGGTAGAGCAAAGCAAACCACTTGTGGAACAAGGGGATAAGATTGAGGATTCGGGAGATAAGGCTTCAGAAGGCAGCAACTTGTTCGATGCAAGAAAGGTAAATGTAGGGGACGAGGTAGCCGGCCTAAAAATTGTAAAAGTTGAGATTCCAAGCAGAACTGAAAAGGATTATGATGCGTATGTGAGTTTCGAAGGCGAGGTCACAGTAAAAGGTACATATAAGCACAATCAGGATGATGAATTCCTGGACCATGAAATAAGCTTCCATGTAGATGCGGAATCGGCAGGGAAGCTTCCCAAACTGGCCCATGATGAGAGAAATGTATGGTTCACGTTTATGAACCACGATGAAGCTGAAAAAGCTTTCGGACCTCCCGGAAGCGAGGGAGAAGCCGAAATCATTATAAGGAATTATAGTATTAATTATGCGCATACAGAAATTTGGAATACTGCAGAGTTGGTTAAGGTAGTACAGAAATAGCAAAATGAAAAGTTGCCTGTCAAAATGACAGGCAACTTTCTCTATACAATGAAATAGTTATTTCTTTTTGCTTTCATCATTCAGCTTTTCATTCTGCTTTTCGGTTTTGTGTGATAAGTGTATCAATAATGCGCCGCCGACGAAAAAGACTGCCATCAACGCAAATATAAGGATATCTCCGCTGCTCATCGTTTCACCTCCTCGGTATCAATTTACTCGAAGGAGGTACAGCCCTTATATTTGCTCCCGTTGAAATAGCTTGGTATCCGTGAAAATATCACATCTCTTATATCAAAGCTTTGTCCGAGGCTTAATATGTGGTAATTTCCTTTATAAGAAAAAATAATAGCCAATATAAACAGGAGTAAAAGGCTTGTCTTGTATATTTTGTATGTTTTGTCCTTATTGGAGTTATTAATGGCAGTAATGCTGTAATTATAAGTTAAATTTTTTATAAAGCTGCCTTTTATATCCTGGTTTGCAGTAAAGGATGCGGGAACCTGACCGGAAGACAGTGCCAACTGCAGCACTATTGCTATTATAATAATATACGGAAGAGTTTTTCGCAGGCTTCTATCAGTCATGTTCAAACCTCCCTTCACCTTTGAATATAAGAATTATACCTTTAAAAAATAAAAATATAAAGGTTGAAGTAAAGACTAAAAAATCAATTTAATCAAAGGATATTTTGCTTTCTCGATATAGCATTGTAAATCTGACTGCAGGTCATCCAACAAGCAAAAATACAGGCGGATGTATTTTAAAATTATAATTTACGGAAATTAAATAAAAATCCCTAGAAACATTATGTATCAAGGAAGATCTGAAAGAATTGAAAGTCGGAAAAGATATTGATTCACAAGCAATAAAAGAAATGGCTGATCGGATTAACGATAAGCTGGAGCAGAAGCCCACAGATCGGAAGCTCAAGAAGGCGAAGAAACTGATTGAAACCGATTATCTCCCACGAATGGAAAAGTACGAGGAGCAGGAAAGAATTCTTGAAGAACGCAAAAGCTATTCAAAAACAGATCACGATGCAACCTTTATGCGGATGAAGGAAGATCACATGAAAAACGGACAGCTCAAGCCCGGGTACAACGTACAAATAGAAACAGAGAATCAGTTTGTCATAGGTTACAGTATCCACCAGCGACCAGGAGATACCAGCTGTATGAAAGATCATATAGAAAGAGCCAAGGTAATATTGGGGAAGCTTCCTGAAAATCTAGTAGCCGATGCCGGGTACGGCAGTGAAGAGAACTATGAATACATTGAGAAAGAAAAAATCAACGGTTATGTAAAGTACAATACATTTCATAAGGAAGCCGGCAAGAAATGGAAAAAGGATATTTTGAGAGTACAGAATTGGAAATATGACGAAGAAAACGATTGGTATATTTGCGGATATGGAATAAAACTCCCGTTTGACTATGAGAAAGAGCAGAAAAGCGATAACGGATATACAAGTACAATCCGAGTATACAAGAGCGAGGATTGCAGTGGATGCCCATACCGGGATAAATGCGTGAAGTCAGAAAAACCCGGAGCAAATCGAAAAATATATATCAATCGTAGGCTTAATGAGTTGAAAGAAAAAGCCAGAGCTAACCTTAATTCCGAAAAAGGGATTAAACTACGCAGCTTAAGGCCAATAGAATATGAAAGCTACTGGTATTGTAAGAAAGCTTGACCAATTAGGCAGGATAGTAATACCTATGGAGACTAGGAAGGAATCTGATATTGACACCGGAGATTCTTTGGAGGTCTATGTAGACGAGGATAGAATCATTAAAAAAAATAAGAACCCGGGTGCATTTCCTGCAGGAATATTAATCGGCTGGTATGTGAAAGAATGGGCGTAATAGGCATAGTAAAAAAACCAAGGTATTCGAGCTCCTCTCTCCCACTCCAATTCATGAACTATTTACATTATGCAAACCTTTATTCACTTTTAAATAGAGGCAAGCGCCCTTGCAGCGCATTAGTTATAGCTGATACTTAACATCTCATGAGTATAATACGAACTAAACCTATATTTTGTTTTTAATAAATTCATTATATCTAATAATGGCAGCGTTAAGAATTTGACTTGCAGCTATAACATCAGGAGCTTGCAAATTATATTCATTTTTTTCGATTAATTTGATCAGATTTTCTCTAAGTGTTTCTATGTCTTTTAATAAATCATTTAATTCAGCCATTCTGACAACTCTCTTTTGTATGGAGTCTATACAAAAAAAGGATTTTGTACCTTGAATATTAAGCGGAATAAGGCAGGCATATCTTGTTTCAATTTATTGAAACTAGGATACACAGCCATTGCTTTCTTTATATTTTTTTCTTGTGGCAATGAGATATATTATCTCAAATATACTAGCGGTGTTAATGATAATTAATGCTATATACCATCCTATTTGTTTAAGTCTGGCTGCTCTCCATAGAGCTAAGCCTTTCCAAAATACAGCCCAAATGATTAGCGGGTAAAAAATAACGGGATTATTAAATATCGGTTGAATGTCATTAAGCAAAATATCAGCCTCCTTTTACAGAATATCTATTAATTAGATTTTGAAGTATTTTCAGTTATTATTCATATCGCATATAAAAAAGGCCTCAGAATTATAAAGGCGTAAATCTTGTACAGGTTGTTTTATGACTAAACGCAAAGAATATTAATGTGTAATATATAATGCAAGTAATTAATTTCGAAACATTTCGATGGAAAAAAACATAATAATATGCAATAATATATAGAAAACAAAAAATAAAAAACCTTGATTTCTCAAGGTTTATCTCTTTTGGAGCTGGTAACGGGATTCGAACCCACGACCTGCTGATTACGAATCAGCTGCTCTACCGGCTGAGCTATACCAGCGTGTAAATTGTAACACATATATTTTATCAACAAATCCCGTGACATGCAATCAGTTTTATAATAGAACTTCACTTTATTTAGTAGTTTCCAAATTATTCGGGTTGTATAACCTTACAGTTACAAGCAAATAAGGAAAAAGGGGAGATTTATATGTCCGACAACTATTGGGAAAAAGCAGATATTGAGATAGAATATGTAGACGGCATTACGATAGTGGACAGCAAAGGGCGTATTGTGTACTCTGTCAGATACAACCCCAGGTTTGATGAAAGCTGCAAAGAAAGGGAATTCAACAAGCTTATCAACAGAAGTGTTTTGGAGATATATCCTGGCGTTAATCCGGAAGAAAGTACATTGATCAATTGCCTTGAAAAAGGAATACCAATATACAACAAAAGTCAGATTTTTCATGACTTTCAAGGGCGGCCGCTGCACACTCAGAATCTCACTATCCCTATTATAAAAATGGGAAAGGTTCTTGGTGCCATAGAGCTTTCTAAGGATGTAACAAGAATACAGGATTTGTCCGACAGCAGTACCAAGGAAAAGGAAAATAAAAGAAACAATCTGGAGAATGGATTAAAAAAGAAGGATTTAGTCGTAAAGTATAATTTTGATGATATAATTACGAAAAATGCAGAAATGCTTGATAATATAGAAAAGGCAAAGCTTATTTCCGAAAGCCCCTCTGCTGTATTGGTATATGGGGAGACTGGCACAGGCAAGGAACTGTTTGTGCATTCAATACATAACCATAGCCCGAGAAAGGACAAGCCTTTCATTGCACAGAATTGTGCAGCACTGCCGGAAAACCTCTTTGAATCGCTCCTTTTCGGGGCAGTTAAAGGAGCATATACAGGTGCGGAAGACAAGGCAGGATTATTTGAATTAGCTGATGGGGGAACCTTGTTTTTGGATGAGATCAATGCCATGTCATTAAACCTTCAGGCTAAGCTGCTCAGGGTGCTTCAGGATGGCTTTATCAGGAGAGTGGGCGGTACAAGGGATAGAAAGGTTGATGTCAGAGTTATAACCGCAATGAATGTGAATCCGGTTGATGCCATAAAAAAGCGACAGATAAGGGAGGATTTATTTTACCGTCTGAACGTGAACAGTATAAAGCTTACACCGTTAAGGAGCCGAAAAGAAGATATTTCAATGCTGGTGAATCATTTTATAGATAAGTATAATAGGCAATTCAACTGCTTTGTGCAGGGGGTGGAGAAAGAAGTTGAAGCTCTTTTCCTCCTATACAGTTGGCCGGGAAATGTAAGGGAACTGCAGCATGTGGTAGAGGCAGCGATGAACATTGTTAGGAGAGGCAAAATAGATATTAAACATTTGCCTGTCTATCTTAACGATGCAATAAACCATATAAGTGCGGATGATATAGAGTTCCATATCGAAACAGGAGATGTGGATGCAATAAGGAAACTCGGAGAAATGATGGAGGTTATGGAGAAAAAGATGATTGAAGAAGCTTTGAAGAGGAGCGGAGGAAATGTTTCGAAGGCTTCAAAGCTAATTGGAATGCCGAGACAGACGCTTCAATATAAAATAACAAAGCACGGAATCAAAATATAATGCCTGTATACATATGGAATGTAAGCTATTAGTGATATGTAACGGGCTGCTGAATGTTGGTTAAAATTGCCGATACCTCGGCAATTTTATTTTTTTTTGTACCCTGCTATAGGAAAAATCTATCAGTTCCGGCATATTCATAGATAAAGCCTGTCCAAACAATGCTTATAATGCGGATCAATCCATACAAATCTGCAATTGTGCCTAACATTGGGCAAATTTAACCCCGCAGCACATATGTTTTATGATTAAATTATATCAAAGAGCGCATGAATACTATGTTTTCATACTTTGTTATTTTTTTGGCATATAAATTGCTTTATATGATTATATAAAACTTTAGGAGGGAATGATTGTGGAACTGGAGTTAAGGAAAATAAAGATTAATGATGTTCAGTTCGGAGAAAAAACCTTGGTTGAAAATGGGGTTTTGCATATCAATAGAGAAGAAATTATTTCTCTTTTGAAGGAAGATGAAAGAATAAAAGAAGTAAGGATTGACATTGCAAGACCGGGTGAATCGGTTAGGATTATTCCTGTAAAAGATGTAATTGAACCAAGGGCAAAGCTGAATGGCGAGGCTTTCCCAGGTGTTGACGGAGCGATTCAGGAGGTCGGAAGAGGGGTCACTTATATCCTTCAAGGCAGTGCTGTTGTTACGACAGGTCCGATTGTCGGTTTCCAGGAAGGAATAATAGATATGTCCGGACCGCTGACAGAGTACACTCCTTTCGCCCACCTCAACAATATTGTCGTTTCAATAGATAAAGCTGATGGAGTACAGCCCCATGGGCATGAAGAAGCAGTAAGACTGGCAGGAATAAAAGCTGCTCATTTTATAGCAAAGCAAACTGTCGGTTATGGCAAATATGAGAGCGAAGTTCTGGTGTGGGACAGCATATGTAAGAAGAGTGAGAAGTACCCTGATCTGCCTAAAGTAGTATATGTTTATTTTTGTATGAGCCAGGGACTTCTTCATGATACGTATTTCTATGGGAAAGATTCAAAAAGGATTACACCAAGCCTGATTTCGCCTCTGGAAGTAATGGATGGGGCAATAGTAAGCGGTAACTGCGTATCACCGGGATCAAAGACAACTACCTATCATCATCAGAATAATGCCGTCATACGGGAGTGCTTTAAAAGGGACGGCAAGGATATTAACTTCATAGGGGTTATACTGAATCCACTTATGACGACCCTGGATGAGAAGTTCAGGAATTCCATGCTGACTCCAAGAATAGCCGAAATGCTTGGAGCGGAAGGAGCGGTCATATCACAGGAGGGCTTTGGCAACCCGACAACAGATCTTATGATGGTTTGCAGAGGATTAGAGAAAAAGGGAATAAAGACAGTAATAATAAGCAATGAGGATGCCGGAGTCGACGGTAAGTCAGAGCCGCTGCCGGATGGTACTATTGAAGCCGATGCAATAGTATCGACAGGAAACAGCAATGCTACCATTAAAATACCCAGGATGGACCGGGTAATTGGGGATTTAAAGGCAATTGAAAGGGTAACCGGAGGCTTCGTTGGTTCAATTCAAGCGGACGGAAGTCTTGTAATAGAAATCCATGGAATTATGGGAAGCCATAACCTGCAGGGCTTCAACAAACTTAGTGCTGTTACTGTTTAGGAGGCGGAATAATGAAAAGGATTGTGTATTATACCAACCAGTTCTTTGGACAGATAGGCGGAGAGGACAAGGCAGGGATGAAGCCTGCCGTGATGGATGGCGCTGTAGGTGCAGCAAACCTATTTAAGGATAAGGTAGGGAGTGCAGACATAGTAAAGACCATCATATGCGGCGATAATTACTATGCTGAGAATATTGATGTTGCCAGGGACTTCATCCTAGAGGAGATAGAGAAAGTCAAACCTGACATGCTAATAGCCGGGCCGGCTTTCAACGCAGGCAGATTTGGAATCGCCTGCGCGGATATATGTGCTGCAGTGAGTGGAAAGCTCGGTATACCCGTTTTAACAGGGCTGTATAAAGAAAACCCCGCTGTTGATATATATAAGAGCAGGATATATATAGCCGAAACGGGTAAATCTGCCGCAGATATGCGAAATGCAGTACCTAAAATGGTAAAACTTGCCCAGAAGCTGATAAACGGAGAAAAATTGGAGCTCCCTGAAGAGGACGAATATATACCAAGGGGTATAAGAGTGAATATTTTCAAAGAAAAAACCGGGGCAGAGCGGGCTTTGGATATGCTGGTATTAAAGCTTAACGGCAAATCATATAAAACTGAGGTACCGATTCCGGTGTATGAATCCATTGTACCTGCTAAAGGTATAAAGGACTTGAAAAAAGCAAAAATTGCCATAGTTACTTCCGGCGGAGTTGTGCCAAAGGGAAATCCCGATCACCTTCCCGCAGCAACTGCGAAGTTTTATAAAAAGTATGATATTTCCAAGATTGACAGACTTTTGGAAGAGGTGTTCGAATCGGTGCATGCAGGATATGATCCGGTATATGCAAACCGGAATCCAAACAGAGTAGTACCGCTGGATGTATTGAGAGAACTTGAAAAAGGAGGTGAAATAGGAGAAATATATCGATATCTTGTTGCCACGACAGGAAACTCAACTTCAGTAGCGGATGCTACAAGAATGGGTAAAGAAATTGCACAGGAGCTTATTGCAGATGGGGTAAACGGTGTCATACTGACAAGTACTTGAGGTACCTGTACCCGTTGCGGTGCAACGATTGTAAAACAGATTGAAAGCGCAGGTATACCAGCCTCCCATATTTGTACAGTAACAACAATATCAAAAACAGTAGGAGCTGTAAGAATAGTCGGAGCAGTTGCAATTCCCCATCCTGTTGGTGATCCGGCTTTACCTGAAGAAAAGGAACATGAGGTACGTATGAACTTGGTAAAAAATGCATTGGATTTGTTGATGACCGATTTCTAATAGTGTAAGGGAGGTAAACGTATGGAACAAGCGGTAAACTATGGAGCATTATCACTTCTTCCGGCGCTAATAGCATTAGTACTTGCATTCATAACTAGAGAGGCGATTTTTTCACTGCTTATAGGCGTTTTGGCTGGAGTTTTGTTAACTGGGCAGAATATACTTTTCGGTTTCACCGGACTCCTTCAGAGTGCATTAGGGAATGCGGATTTTATCTGGGTTATCAGTATAGAAGTATTTGTAGGTATAATGATAGCATTTTTTCAAAAATCCGGAGCAGTCCAGTCATTTACAAAAATTCTTGATGCAAGGAAAATAACTGCAAAGGGTGCGCAGATAATCGCATGGCTGCTCGGAATATTTATATTCTTTAGCGACTATTTCAGCCCTCTTTATGTAGGTACAGTTATGAGAAGCATCACTGACAGGGCAAGGGTATCAAGGGAAAAACTCGCTTATATATGTGATTCCACATCTGCACCGGTTTGTACAATTATACCGTTTTCTTCATGGGGAGTATATATGGCAGGTCTCATTGTTGGAATTGGCGCTTTTGCTGATAAAAATATAGCGACTGCAGCAGTAATAAAGATGGTCCCCTTTAACTTCTACGGTATTTTAGCTGTTGCAATGGTAGGACTTATTGCATTGAAAATAATTCCTGAGTACGGGCCCATGAAAGATGCAGAAAAAAGGACAATGGAAACAGGCAAGGTTATGAATGATACTGCAAAGCCTTTGCTGGGAAAAGAACTATCGGATATACAGCCTAAGGAAGGTATAAAGCCTAATTTGCTGGTTAATTTCTTTGCACCTGCATTTATAATAATTTCAGTAACACTAGGAACTTATATATTCATGGGATCTGCCAAGACCCTTGAGGGTTTTGTATTGGCAGTGGCCTTCCAGTTTGTAGCAATGCTGATACAGAAGATGGGTAATATAATAGAGCTTATGGAGACAGCGGTAAATGGTATAAAGGGTGTTATGTCTGCTGTTCTGATATTAAGCCTTGCATACTGCCTCAATTCGATAAGCAAGCAGTTGGGAACAGCTAATTATGTTATAAGTGTTACAGAAAGCTGGATGACACCTGCACTTCTACTGGTATTTACATTCCTGATATGTGCTTTTATCTCGTTCTTTACAGGAACTTCATGGGGAACATATGCTATAATGACACCTATAGCTGTACCGCTGGCGTTCCAGCTTACAGGCGGTGCTGTTACCACACTGGTATTAGCTACAATAGCTGCTGTAATGGGCGGCGGATGCTTCGGAGACCACTGCTCGCCATTGTCTGATACAACCATATTATCATCGCTGGCAGCGGGGTCTGACCATATAGACCATGTTAAGACTCAGATTCCTTATGCACTGACAGCGGCAGGTTTATCGGCTGTGCTTTATCTGATAATTGGAATAGCTATGTAGTGTAAGAGAGCAAATTAATAATAAGGTTCATCCCGGTACTGTCCGCCGGGGTGAACCCTGTAATTTTAAGGGGGATTTTTGATGAAAATTGCTGTTCTGGGTTCCGGTAATGGCGGCTGTGCAGTAGCATTTGAATGTGCAAAAGCAGACCATGAAGTTTCAATGTTTGATTTTCAAAATTTTCCCGATAATATCAATGCCATAAGGGAAAGCGGGGGAATATACTCCGAAGGGCAAATGCAGGGCTTCCAGGAAATCTTATATGCAGGCTTTGATATAGAAAAGGCTTTGAAGGATGCACAGCTTATATTTGTTGTAGGGCCTGCGTACAGCACCAAGCCGTTTGCTGAAGTATGCAAGCCTTATCTGAAAAAAGGGCAGATTGTGCTGGTGTGCCCTGGGTCGTGCGCAGGAAGTATTGTATTTAAGAACGCACTTGGTAAAGCTGCGATGGATGAGGAATACATCATAGGGGAAACTTCTACACTGCCATATGCGGTAAGATTGACAGGACCGGGAAAGATACATGTTTTCCTCAAGCTGAAGGCGGGAGTTCTCATATCTGCGCTGCCCTCAAAATACACTGATCAGGTAAAGGCTTCGGTTGCGTCAATATATCCATATATGGTTCCTGCTAAGAATGTTCTACAGACTTCACTACAGAATGCGAACCCTATAATACATCCGGTAATAGCGCTTCTTAATACAGCTCTTATAGAAAGAACCAAGGGTGACTTCTGCTTCTACGAAGACGGGGTAACTGAAAGCGTTGGAAAGCTCATTGAAGCTCTAGACAAGGAGAGAATTGCTATAGGGAGGGCACTGGGGTTTGAAATTATTCCTGATCCTGAGTTGGGTATGCTGCAAGGATATATGCAGGAGCCGACTTACGGCAGGGGCTATTCCGGGGCTAATGGCTTCAAAGGAATTAAGGCTCCGGCAAGCCTTGATTACAGGTACATCAACGAGGACGTAGGCTACGGGCTGGTATTCATGGCGGAGCTCGGAAAACAGTTGGAAGTCCCTACACCGGTTGCGGACTCCATGATAACCATTGCATCTACTGTAATGATGAGAGATTACAGGAAAGAGAAGGCAAGGACGCTGGAAAGCCTGGGACTTGGCAGCTGCTCCCTGAATGAGCTTAGAGAAAACCTGTAAAGGAAGGGGGAAGTAATATGATAATAGGAACACCCAGAGAAATCAAGAATAAAGAATATAGAGTGGCCATAACTCCTAATGGAGTAAGAGAGTTTGTAAAACGAGGGCATATTGTCCTTGTAGAAAAAAATGCAGGTCTGGGGAGCGGCTTTGAGGACAAGAATTATGAAGACTCAGGTGCTCGGATTGTTGATAAAGCTGTTTTGTACAAAGAAGCTGACATGATTTACAAGGTTAAGGAGTTCCTGCCTGAGGAATTCAAATACCTGCGTGAAGGTCTTATAATACTTACTTATATTCACTCCAATGCACACAGGGAACAGACTGATGCCTTTATAGCGAATAAAGTCATTGGTATTTCCTATGAAGACATTGAAGATGAAAAAAGAGAATTTCCCTTACTAAAGCCAATGAGTGAGATTGCAGGCAAAGGCGGATTCCTTATGGCATGCCAGTATTGTCAGAAGCTGTATAACGGAAATGGGCAGATGCTGGCAAGAGTAAATGGTGTCCGGACACCGGAGATAACAATAATCGGCGCCGGGAATGCAGGTATAGGAGCGGCAGAACTGGCAGCCGGATTTGGAAATAAAGTCACAATTCTGGACGTTAATATAAAAAACCTTGAAAAGGCAAAGTTGTGTCTGCCGGTAAATGTAGAACTGCTGTATTCCAATGAAAAAAACATAATAGAATGTCTGAAGCGTACCGATGTTTTAATCAATTGCATATTATGGCCAAAATGGAGAAAGGATCACCTGGTGGATAGGGAAATGCTTAAGTTCATGAAGCTGGGTTCAATGATAGTGGATGTATCCTGTGATGAAGGAGGTGCAATTGAAACGTGCAGATCAACTTGTCATGATGATCCGGTATATTTTGAGGAGGGTATAATGCATTACTGCGTTGACAATATACCGGCTGCGTTTCCACAGACATCAACAATTGCACTGTGCAACGCCACATTGCCTTATGTCCTTGAAATAGCAGACAAAGGCTGTGAAAAAGCGTTAAAGGACAATATGTATCTCAGGAAGGGGCTTTCGTTTTATCTGGGAGAGCTAACACTTGAGGAAACCGGAAGAAAGCAAAACAGACCATATAAATCTCCCGAGCAGGTCTTAGGGATTACTTAAGATTTCTCTTTGTCTTCTTCGGTTTGGGGATTAGCATTTCTGTAAGCACAAACCCTGCTATGATAGGAAGTGCTATATAAAACCATACATCAGATTTTTTAACGAGTTTGAGTATCAAAGCCTCAACAAGCAGCACTGCACCCCAAACAATAGAGTTTTTTGTGGTTCTATCCATAAATATACCTCCTGCACTCTGAATTGCAGCTTATTGCTGTATATAGCAGTCTAGTGTATAATGCACACTTCAAAGCTTTTTAAAATATGGAATGTTTCTACCATACATTATATCAAAAAAATTACTCAGTACATAGTTTTTTACATAATAAGGCTGCAATATTCTATATTTTTCATGAATTTTAAACAGCAAATTTACAATAATATTTAGTAAAAGGTACATTTCAGAAATAATGACATTAACAATACAAATTGTTAAACTTGAGTGCTTGTATCATACGCAGCAATTTGCAGAATGGAGTGGTTGGTTTGAAATCTGCACGCAATTTGATGAAACATAGAGGAAGCCTTTCCATAGGAATCCTTTGCTTAATGCTGGGGTTGGCTTCCTGCAGCAAACCTTCACCTGGTGCAGTACTACAGCCTACGCTTGTGCCCACACCGGTTGAAGAAAGCTTGATAGGTTATTTCCCTTTCAAAACAGGAAATACGTGGGAATATGAAGGTACAGGAATGGAATACGCTTCATACATTCAAAAGGTGGTAAATGAAAGCGGCAACAGGTATCAGATAACGATGGACAACGGAGCTACCGTTTCCGCAAATGTAGTTGAAGTGGATAACGATAAAATAGTGAACACATACAGGGAAGGAGAAGCCTATGACAATACAAATGTCCTGAACAAACCAAGCAATATCAACATCATAATTCTAATGACACCGCTCAAAAAAGGAACCTTCTGGATTAGTGAAGGGAACCATTACGAAATAATACAGACTGATGCTGCAGTTACTGTACCGGCTGGATCATTCAAAGATTGCATAGTTGTAAAGGCAACCTTTAAAGACCAGACTTCCCATATGAATTTTTACTTCAGACAGGGAATAGGCCTTGTTCAATCGGAATTTGTCCCAGATAAAGGTGATTTGATCACTTCGAAGCTCAAAAAATATAATATTCAATGAAAAGGGCGCCTTACCGCAGGCGCCTTTAATTTTTTAATTAAATATTCTATTCTATAATTAACATTCAACTGTATGGTATAATTGCATATAGTAAATGCATGTTTAATATGAAAGGCATGCTGCAAAAATGACAGGACCGGAGATTAAGTTTGCTGGAGGTGGAAATAGTGGTTCATATAGGAAGCTTGACAACTCCCATTGGTGTTATAAGACTGGCATCTACAGATAAGGGTATATGTCTTTTAAGCTTTGCACAGGATAAGGACAGTTTTCACAAGGAGTTGGGGAGAATTGCGGGAAAGGTGGACATAACCGATTCAGAAAACAGTATTATTATTAATGCAAAAGACCAATTAAAGGACTACTTCGGGGGGAAGCTCAGGAATTTTTCAGTACCGCTTGATTTTATCGGTACAGAGTTCCAGAAGAAGGTTTGGGGGGAACTTCTCAAGATACCGTACGGGGAGTTAAGATGCTATGGTGATATTGCTCTAAAGCTTGGTGACATGAGATACAGCAGAGCTGTGGGAAGTGCAAACAGTAAAAATCCGATACCGATTATAGTGCCATGTCACAGGGTTATAAGAAAGGGAAGGAAAATATCCAATTATTCAGGAGGCCTGGAGGTTCAGAAGAGCTTATTCAGGATCGAGGGAATAGAGTATGGTGATATTAAATATATCATATAAAAACATGGTTGACAGAATTAGCTTATAAGACTATTATATATATGAAATTAATATGATATTGTCCGCTAGGGGAGCTTAGTGCTGAGATAGCGCACGTACCGGAATGATTTGGTACCTGTGCTGACCCTTTGAACCTGTCTGGTTAATTCTAACGGAGGGAAGCGGTTGAGATTATAAATAATCTGGCCGTAAACCAAAGTTTACGGCCATTATTTTTAGGTCTACCTCCCGGGCAATACAAAGAGGTGATAGGAAGGGAAAATCAGAGGTTTCAGCATTAATATTTTTAGGGGAGGTAATATTTTGAAAGCATCAACAAAAATGTTAGCGGAAGCAGGTGCAATGATTGCACTGGCCCAAGGGTTAAGCTACGTAAAAATTTTCGAGGCGCCTTATGGCGGTTCTGTCACAGCTGGCAGTATGATACCGATTATTTTGTTTTCCTTAAGATGGGGCTTGAAGTCAGGCTTAATTGCAGGTTTGGTTTATGGTTTGCTCCAATTTATACTCGGGGGGACAATTTATTCCTTTAATCCAGTATCAATTCTTTTTGACTATTTGATTGCCTTTGCTGCTCTTGGTCTTGCCGGAATGTTCAAGAACAGTCTGAAAGGAGTTTTTGCAGGTACTTTTTTAGGAGTCCTCGGGCGTTTTATCTGCCATGTGATCTCGGGTGTAGTGGTATGGGCTTCTTATGCTCCTGCAGGCACAAGCCCTCTGGTATATTCAGTGCTCTACAACGGGTCCTACCTGCTGCCGGAGCTGATAATCACCATGGTAATAGTAGGGGTTCTTTACAAGCCATTGATAAGTAAGGTAAGCCAAAGGGCATAAATATGGACTTAAAAAAAATCTATCCGAAAGGATAGATTTTTTTTAAGCTTGTTGCTCTATTTTCAATATCTGCTATAATAATAGTATTCGTTAGTTGGTATATCATGGCATATATAGTAAATGCACGGCTAATAATATATGCATAAGTATAAATTGGAGGATGAAATGAAAAGAATAATTGCACTGTTGATGCTTTCAATATTTTTGTTTGCAGGGTGCAGCAAGGATATAAAAGAAGAAGCTATAGAAACAGGAGATATAACAATCAGCAATGAGAAGATAATTAAGGAATTTACAGGAACGTTGAACATTTTCAACAGATACGGTGATATTGTAATGTTAAGCACTGATACTGAGGATGTTTTTAAAAACTATGATGTTGATATGAATTCCGGACAGGTAAATGAAAGCCAATTGAATGATATGATGGATCAGTACGTGTATTATGAACCTGTCGGGACCAAGGGTTATCTGGTGGTCGAGGGGGAAGAATACAGGAATATTCTTAAGTTTAAAGGTAAAGACGGGGCAATTAATACAATTGCCAATGATATAGGACTTTCCGATGCAATAAACATATCGGTCTCTCCAAAGGGGAATAAGGTAGCTTATACAGCACTTCAAGAGGGCAGTGAAAATCTGGGTTTGTACATATACGATATCGCTTCATCCTCCAATCACAAGCTGATGGATATAAAAAGCGACGGATTTATTGAGGATTTTAATTATCTTGTAAGCTGGTCGCCGGATGAAAAACACGTAATCATACAGGATAAATATATATATGATACTGAAAACGGTTCAAATAAAGGTGAGTTGAAATCTGTATACTCCCAGTGGTCTCCTTCCGGGTTCAAAATTGC
>JBLNDG010000073.1:0-15222 GCA_050261415.1 Caulobacteraceae bacterium
GCAGGGCTGACAAACCATATGGGAGATGCGTGTTGTCAAGGGCGTGACCGGGATGATAGTATTTCCTCAATTCCAGGATGTGGTCTATTCTTTTTTTCCCTACAGTAAATTGACGCTATCCGTACTGGCACTGGTTGTTGACAGCATATTAAAAAATTAATATAATTACCGTAAGTTAAAATATATGTTGTGAAAAAGATTTATCATTACAAAAGCAGTAGAAGCGTCTGCTTTTTACTATCATTAATGTACTTTTCACAACATATGAATCAAGGAAAATATTTCGCACATTATGAATTCAATATAAATTGTAAAGTGCGAAATCTATAGTACCGGGTAGTCAGAAACTGTCCCGGCATAAGGGAAAAGGACGGAGTGAATTAAATGAATAAAAGACCGGTCGTGTTTGTTTTTATGGATGGGTTAGGGGTAAATGAGTGTGTATAAGGCAATGCAGTAAAGGCTGCAAGCACGCCCACTCTTGACATGCTTATGAGCCATAGCCCCTATACTGTAATAAAGGCCCATGGCACAGCTGTTGGCCTGCCGTCTGATGAAGACATGGGCAATTCTGAGGTTGGACATAATGCTTTGGGCTGCGGACAGGTATACAGCCAGGGGGCCAAGTTGGTAAACGAATCAATAGAAAACGGAAAGATGTACAGCTCAGATACATGGCGCAAGGTAGCGGGGAATTGTGCGGATAAAGGCACTGTACTGCATTTTATAGGCCTTCTGTCTGATGGCAATGTACACTCAAATATAGCACACCTGATATCAATGATTACCAGGGCCAAAAAGGATAATGTAAGAAGAGTACGGGTGCATGTGCTTCTTGACGGAAGGGATGTATTGGCTACATCAGCGCTGGAGTATGTGGACCAGCTTGAGAAAGTATTAGCGGAGCTTAATGACGAAAGCTTTGACGGAAGGATAGCAAGCGGCGGCGGCAGGATGAAGATTACCATGGACCGGTATGAAGCAAATTGGGATATGGTGCGGCTTGGATGGGATACCCATGTATTGGGCAAAGGCAGGCAGTTCGCTTCTGCCAGTGAGGCAATATCTGCCTACAGAGAGGAACTTCCCGGAGTTATTGACCAGGACCTTCCGCCTTTCGTCATAGCGGAAAAAGGCAACCCGGTTGGCACAATAAATGATGGGGACAGTGTTGTTCTATTCAATTTCAGAGGCGACAGGGCGATTGAAATAAGCATGGCCTTTGATTATGAAGCCTTCGACAAGTTTGAAAGAGGCCCCCGCCCTAAGGTTGTGTTCTGCGGGATGCTGCAGTATGATGGAGATTTGAAGCTGCCTGAGAACTTTCTGGTAGCACCTCCGGATATAAAAAATACACTGTCGGAGCATTTGGTCAAGCACAATATCAGGCAGTACGCCGTTTCTGAAACCCAGAAATACGGGCATGTGACATATTTCTGGAACGGCAACAGAAGTGAGAAATTCAATGAAGAGCTTGAGGTCTTTGAGGAAGTGCCCTCGGATAGGGTATCTTTCGATGAGCGGCCTTGGATGAAGGCTGCGGAAGTGACCGACAAGCTTATTGATGCCTTGAAATCAGGCAAATATGACTTCCTGAGGGCAAATTACCCCAATGGTGATATGGTCGGGCATACAGGCAGTTTCAATGCTACTAAAATAGCAGTTGAAACTGTTGATCTGTGCCTTGCGAGAGTCATAAAAGCTGCAGATGATGCCAAAGCCATACTTGTTATTACGGCTGATCATGGCAATGCGGATGAAATGCTTGAAAAAGCAAAGGATGGTGCAGCCAAGGCAAAGACGAGCCATACACTTAATCCGGTTCCATTCATAATATATGATGCAGCACAGAACCACGAAATAAAGCCGGGAAGCTTCGGATTGGCCAATGTAGCGGCAACAATCACGACTCTCCTGGGTATCAGCTATCCTGAGTGCTGGGAAGAAAGCATGATATAGCCTGGCACTTATTTCCTACTCCTACTCTCACGCTTTGCCGCCTTCCTGCCACGAAATTGTCCTCGGTAATAAATCCTACTACCCGATTCGTTGTAGGACATTTAAACACGTCAAATGAAAAAGCACTCTATATGGAGTGCCTTTTCTCATTCAAATATCATCTAGTACATATCGTCATCTTATATTAAAAATTAGAGGACTATTTGTTGCTAGCAAACAGCTTTTTCTATGCTCACCAGCGTTCTCAATGCTTTCTCGGCATCATCCCTTGTAATGTTCTCACATTTATATCTTGCTCTCATGCTTTCAATATATAATGCCAAATATATTTTGCTTATTGGTCTTAGACTTTTTGTTGATAGAATTTGCAGCTTTCTGTCATAATGGTCTATACTATCATAATTTTTGCAGCCATCCAATTCCATTTCAATTAAATGAACAGCACAATAAAAAACAATAGTTATAACCCAATCATAATGTTTAGTACTCGTTAGATCAAATGTAGATGTTTTTAATAAAGCCTTGTTGGATTTGTATTGATTATCATGATCAACTTTCTTAGGCATATCATATTCCTCTTAATATAACGATTTTGTATTTTCCGGAAGATTATCACTGCATACTTCATTCACACCGTAAACCATAAATTCGCATAAAGCATCGTTATTAATATCTAAATAGTTCATATAGATATCGGAATACTCAACAATGAGATCGAAAGTTGGTTTTTCAACAATAACCCAAACATGCTCAATCCCATTCTTATTAAAGAAATGGATAGCTTTTGTTTCCTTGTTCTCTCTAATTTTAATAGCCAGTTCTTTCTGCCAATTTAAAAGACTTTGCATGGAATCAATACTCCTCATTATCATTTTAAATCTGGCAAAAGATACATTATTTACATCCCTATTCCAGTCAATTACAACTCTTGTTGCATTATGTAGATATTCGCCATCCTCTAATGACGATTTTACCACAGATTTATACAGTTGCTGACTTAGCTGCTGTAGTTGTTGTGGTGTAACATCACCAATCTGAGTACTCAATATATGTTGTGCACTAATTACCTCACTTGGAATTGAGGAATAAGCTCCTATGAATGTATCAGTTGCTTGTTTAAATATATTCATATTATTGCCAACTAATGCCTTCATAATCCTCACCCCCTTGCAAATTTGCCATAATTCAGATGAAATCTTATTTAGTAGCTTCTTGTTTGCCCTCTTTATTACTTCCAAACCCAATATCGGTATCGAATTGCTTTTCATACTCTATTGCTGTTTGGAATAACGTTACAATAAATTTCGTAAAAATCTTAGTAGGTATTGCGACTTTTGATACAACGTTAATCTGATCCTCTCCTGGTAATTGGTATCCAAAGTCAATGTTGAACTCTGTTTCTGTGTAGCTTGTCCTAAAAGTATTAGCATACTTTGGATCTTCAATACTTGTACTCGGCTTGTTACTTTTCATGGTTATACCCCTTTACAGATAAAATCGAATTAATTACTATATAAAAAGAGATGAATACTTGAATAATGAAAAAGAGTTTGCCCGAATCAAACTATATTTATATATTATAGCATAATTTACCATGTGTAAAGCCGCTACATGTGGTATGCATTTTTCAAACTGCTATACCACATATTGAGATTTAACAATTAGCTCTTGTGGTTTTTTGATCTTTTATTTACATAATGCAATTTTCTTGTATGTTTTTATGAAAAAAGGTGCAAGAAAACCATTACTTTCATTAATAAATGCAAAGTTTTAACTCTGTTTTAACAATTTGTTATATAATCTTCATCAAAATACATTTCAAAGGTAAATTTCCATAAAAAACCGGCCAGTAGTATAAACATCCTACTCAGCATTAAAAGTGTCTCAAATTTCATACAAGTCTCATATACCCCCTGTTTTTAATATAAATCAGTATGGGGTCTGCCTACCGATTCTCATCTCCATATATAAGTGCCAAGTTTATTTTGTCCGGCATTTATTATCTCCTAGAGAGGCTTTGCATTCCTTAACTTGAATATATAAACGGGACCCATAAAGAACAGTATAACACTTAATACTGTCATTAATACAGCCTGCTCACCCATATACCTTTTAAAGAAGTTGAAAAGCACAATAATAAAAAATACTGAGAGTGCCAGATTCAGCAGAAGCTGAAGAGGATTTCCCAGAAAGGGTATGATTCCTGCTATTTTCCCGGCAATTCCGACTGCTATAGGTAACAGAGGCAAAACCAGTTCCGGCATTGGTACGGTATATGTTCCTATTTTAATTTCCCGGAGAATCTTTCCGACTATGTATAGCTGGAGTATTGGAATAAATGCAAACCACTCATTTCCTGTGTTTTCAGTTTTGGACAAGCCGTAAAGGCCGACGGCCGCCAATAAATAAAGACCTATTGCAATGATTAGAAACAAAATAGAAATAAAACCACCCATCAAAAATAATAATGTCAGATTATCCACTAATATCATCCTTTCCGTATTTAATTGAATATTGAAATTATATAATTTCCCATATAATTACTATATTTACCTAATTATGTATATGAATAGATTCTACAAAAGATGCGCAATTTCCTTTTTTTTCTATTAAAAATTCATTTAAAAAACCTATTGACATTTTGGCTGATGCGTAATATATTACATATACAGGTAACATATTACGTATTAAAAAAGATATTAAAAGGCGGGATATACAAAATGGATGCTATAGATAAACAGAAATTCATATTCGGAAGCTTGTTCCTTATTGCAAACAAGCTGCAGGTCATAGGGGATAAGTACCTGGGCAAGGCTGGGATAACAACAAAACAATGGTTTTTAACAGTGATGATTTCCCAGTTCCGTGAAACCCCTCCAACCCTTAGCGAGGTGGCAGAACTTATGGGTAGCTCCCGGCAGAATGTGAAGCAGCTTGCCCTGAAGCTCGAAGAAAAAGAGTATTTGAAGATTGAAAAGGATGAAAGGGATGCCAGAGCTTTGAGGCTTAAACTGACGGAGAAAAGCCGGGTGTTCTGGGAAGGGCGTCAGGACCAGGATGACCGGTTCATAAAGGATCTCTTTGCTGATTTCAGCAGTGAGGAGATTGATAAAGTATGCAGCAGCTTTAACAAGCTGTTTGACAAAATAGAGAAAATAGGAAAGTCACTATAATAATAATTGGGGGTACGAAAATGAATACATTGGTAATATATGCGACAAAGCATGGTTCAACAAGAAAGTGCGCTTCAATGCTTTCAAAGAAGCTTGAAGGAAAAGTTGACCTGCATGATATCAAGGCGGGGAAAGCCCCGGACTTGGAGCAATACGATAAAGTGGTTATAGGCGGTTCAATCTATGCAGGAAGAATTCAAAAGGAAATAACTGAATTCTGCTCACAAAATCTTGATGCCTTGAAAAACAAGAAACTTGGCTTGTTTATATGCTGTATGCTCAAGGATAATGCCGTATTGCAATTAAAAAGCTCTTACCCCGAAGAACTGATGAGCAGGGCAATTGCAAGCGGAAGCTTCGGCGGAGAGATGAATTTCAGCGATATGAGCTTCGGGGAAAGGCTTATAACCAAGTTGGTTTCCAAAACGATGGCTAAGAATGATCCGAACTCTGCCGGTATGAATATGAAAAAAGGAATATCTGTGTTATCAGGAGAGACAATTGATAAATTTGCAAAGACTATGAACAATGCATATGAAGGTATATTATAGTATTTTTTTAAAGGAATAGGTAATATATTACTCAAATAGGCAGCGGATTAGAGGGTGACTTAATGGATAATTTAGACAAACAAAAACTTATATTTGGTAAGCTGGTTTCGTTATCGAATAAATTTTAAACCGTAGGAGATCAGGTGTTTTCCGGTGAGATGACGATACGGCAGTGGCTTTTCATTGTAGCAGTTGCACAATTTGGGGATGCTGCCCCCACTCTCCGTGAGGTGGCGGAGCTTATTGGCAGCTCTCGCCAGAATGCAAAGCAGTTTGCCTTGAAGTTGCACAGAAAGGGCTATTTGAGCATAGAGAAGGATGATAAGGATATGCGTGCAATCCGCCTCCACCTTACGGAAAATGTTATTCCTTATGGAATAAGCAGCGGGTTGGGGTTAAGCATTTCCTCGAAAAGCTTTTTACGGACTTAAACAGGGATGAGATTGACACATTGTACTGCTGCTTGAATAAGCTTTATGCAGGTATCTTGAGGATGAAAAGAACATTATAAAATTGTGAAAGGAAGTTTGAAATGAAATTATTATTAAAAATCGTGGTGTCGGTACTTGTAATATTTGTACTGGTTGCAGGAGGCGGAATGTTTTATATCAGCAGAGGGCTTGAGGCTGGGAGCAAGGTCGAGATAAACGATGTGAGCCTGTCGGACATTAAAGATGGGGTGTACAACGGGGGTTTCAAGGCAGGAAGATGGACAAATGAAGTGGCAGTGACGGTTAAAGACCATAAAATCACTGATATACAGGTAACAAAGAATGTCATGTTCCCAATGCCGGAGGCTACAAAGGATCTTATCAGCAAGGTCGTTGATAAGCAAAGCACCAAGGTGGATATTGTTTCCGGATCAACTGTAACCAGCAAAGCATATTTGAAGTCGATAGAAAATGCATTGAGCAAAGGATCAAGATAAGGAAAAGGAGTGTTATTATGTCAATAGTGGTGCTTGACGCAATGGAAAGTGAAAACAGCCTGACGGATGCAATTAAGGAAGTGTGTAAGGAAAGGGTGGAAGAACTTATACACTTTAGATTAAAGGATATGAACATATTGCCCTGCAGGAGCTGTGGAGCGTGTGGATATAAGTCACCGGGCAAATGCGTGGCTGAAGATGACGCCCATGAAATATTGCGTGCCATAGCAAGAAGCGGTATAGTCATATTGCTTACTCCGATAAGGTTTGGCGGATATACCTCCACCATGAAGAAGATTGTGGATAAGTTCATGAACCTGTGTCTTCCTTCATATACTGTGAAGCATGGGCACTTGCTCCACCCTGCGCGCTACGGCAGCAAATTCCTTCTCGGCATCGGCGCATACGAAGGGGAATCAAAGGATGAGGGGGAATGCTTCGCCAGGTTGGTGGAAAACAATGCGCTTAATCTTCAATATCCATGTAGGACAATTATATTAAAGCCATCAGGGGATGCGGGGAAAGTAAGGCAGGAAATTGACAGTATACTAAGGGAGGTGTGCTGATTATGAGTGAAAAAAGACTTCTGCTGCTGAATGGAAGCTCAAGAAAAAAGGGAACTTCATACAGCTTTGCAAGAACAATGAAAACCCTAACTGAGAATATGGGCAATGGGGCTGAAATTACGCATGTCATTGATTACTTTGATGGAAGAGAAGAATTCAGCCGCCTGAAAGAGCTTATTGCACAGAGTGATATAGTAGCAATGATAGCACCTTTATATGCAGATACATTACCTTACTTTGACATCCGGCTGTTGGAAAGGCTTGCCGACGAATCCGGCGGCGGGCTAAAAGGCAAAGGTTTCTTTGCAGTAGGCCAGTGCGGATTTCCGGATATAACACGTATTGAACCCCTGCTGAGCAGCTGCAGGTTGTTTGCCGGAGAGACAGGTATGGAGTGGCTTGGGGGCCTTGCATACGGAGGCGGCGGTATAATAAACGGCAAGCTGATTGAAGACCTCGGAAAAAGTGGTGAGAAAATCACTTCAGGCTTTAAGCTTGCACTGGGGGAAGTCTTTCAAGGTAAAAAAATACCTTCCGAAGCACAAGAACTCATAACAGTCAGAATTCCAAGGATTTTGCACCGGCCATTAGCAGCATATCTGAACAGTAATGCAAGAAAACTCGCCAGGGAAAATGGAAATGTTGATTTCGCAAAAAAGATATATCTTGAATAAATCATGATTATAAAGGGCTTCAATAGAAGCCTTTTTTCTTTTGCTTAATAGTCGTTGACAAGAATTTTCCAAAGGTGTAATATTATTATGTGCATATGCACATAATAAACAGAGGTGATTATATTATATGCCCAGACCCAGAAAATGCAGGATGGTAGGATTTGTTCCCCAAAATCCGTGCTTTCATCCCCAGATGTGCAATGTTGAGGAGATTGTGTTAAGTATAGAGGAAGTTGAGGCACTGCGGCTTTCTGATTTTCTGAAAATGGACCAGGACGCAGCTGCAGAGAGCATGAATGTGTCAAGGGGTACTTTTCAGAGAATTATAAATGCATCGCATCAGAAAGTAGCGGATGCAATTGTGCATGGAAAGATTATACGGATTGAAGGGGGAAATTATGAGATCATGGATGAAAAGCCCTGCTGCAGGGAGCACGGAAGAAGATGCGGGGGCAGAAGATGCAACAGGCATGAAGAGTGCGAAGGAGGTAAGGTTTTATGAAAATTGCAGTGGCAACAGATAATGGTTTAGTATCAGGACATTTTGGCAAATGTGAACAGTTCACGGTTTTTGAGACTGAGGGTAGAAAAATTATTGAGAAAAAGGTGTTGGATACCAGTGCCCACGGACATAGCATGCTGCCGCCATTTTTGGCTTCAAACGGAGTAAAAACAGTTATTGCAGGAGGCATGGGGGAAGGGGCGAAACAAAAGCTTGATTTGCTCGGTATCAAAGCTGTCATGGGGGCTCAGGGCAAAGTGGAGGTTGTAGTGCAGAAATATCTTGATGGAACGCTGGAATTAGGTGAAGGCGGATGCCATGAACATCATGGCCACGAAGGACATCACTGCAACTGCCATGAACACTGAAGCCGCAGTCAACAGGTTCTTCTTTCTTATATATTGAGGAATAGCAGGAAGGAGAAAGAATATGTTTACGATAGCATTATACATATTGGCTTTAGGTTTATTGCTGCTGTCGTTTCTGAAGGATAGGAAAAAGACCGCAGTAGCGCTGAAAAAAGCATGGAAGTCATTTGAAAACATACTTCCGCAGTTTCTATCAATCCTGGTTATCATAGGTATTATGCTTGCTTTACTCAGTCCGGAGACTATTTCAAAATTAATAGGGCGGCAATCCGGTTGGGTAGGTGTTGTATTTGCTTCAATTATCGGATCGATTACACTAATACCGGGATTTATTGCATTTCCTTTAGCTTCCGCACTGCTGGACAGTGGAGCCGGATTCATGCAAATAGCAGTATTTATTTCAACACTAATGATGGTAGGGATTGTAACTATACCGGTTGAAATAAAATATTTCGGTAAAAAGGCTACGATTTTAAGAAATGCCCTGGCATTCATATTCTCATATATCGTAGCAATAACAATCGGGGTGGTGCTGGGATGATAAAGATAGTTAAGCGATATGGGTTTTTCCTGGTATTGGCTGCCATAAACATAGGTCTAATTCTGGTATATCCGGATGTAGGCCGGAAGTCTTTAAAAATAACATGGAACAACACTTCCGAAATGCTTACTGTCATACCTCCAATCTTCATACTCCTGGGATTACTGGATGTTTGGGTTGACCGTGAGGTTATGATCAGGCTGATGGGTGAGAAATCAGGCTTTGTAGGCGTAATAATAGCTTTCATACTGGGTTCGGCAGCTGCCGGACCGTTGTATGCAGCCTTTCCGATTGCAGGTGTGCTGTTGAAAAAAGGCAGTAAGTTTTCGAATGTACTTATATTTATAGGGTCATGGTCTACGACCAAGATTCCCATGCTCTTGTTTGAAGCATCATCCATGGGATGGAGGTTTATGCTTGCAAGGTTTATCATTGACCTGCCGGGAATCGCATTTATAGCATATGTTATAGAAAAGCTCCTGAACAATAATGAAAAACAATATATTTATGATAATGCAGCTTCGATGAATTGATAAAGTAATGTGCGGGAATGTTGTATAGCGTAAAAGCATTAGGTATTCTGATGCTTTTTTGTTTTCAATGGAATAACCCTTCTTTTTTATCATGAACAAGCTCTGCTTGTCTTACATATGGTATTACTGGGGATGGACAACTCCGGTCGGATAACTGGAGGCCGGCATGAATGATAGTGCACGCAAAAACATTGTATGTAAAGGATGGCTTTAATGGAAATGTCAATGGAAGATATCAATGAACCTATTTTTTACGGCCATATCAAGGAAAGAAAAGTACAGCATGAAGGCTATGAAAATAATGAAGAGAGGCTGGTAAGAAACTCGAATTTGCCAAGGAAATGGTCAGAGCTGCCTTATGCAGGGGAGTGCAGGATACCCCAAGGGCTTAACCCTGGTGCAGATTCATGGTATACATTTTTCTTCAGGAGAAATGAAGCTAATTTTTTCACTACACTTGATGGAAAACCTGTCAGCTTTGAAATACAACACCCGGATAACTTCAATTTTGATAAGTCACTGCTTGGTGTAAAAAATGTTCTTAAAAACCTTACTCCGAGTCAACGCCAAATAGCTGAATATTGGGGTGACGGACCCGCTACAAAACAATGGACACCTATTATTGACCGTTTGCTAGATACCTACGGACTATCTCCCGTAAGTGCAGCCCGTGTTCTTGCGGCAGTACAGGCAGGCATAAACGATGCGCTTGTAATCACATGGTATTTCAAATACCTTTGGGATGTGCCGCGTCCAAATCAATTGGATTAAAAGCTTGCTACATTGATATGCACACCCAAGTTTCCGACTTATCCGGCGGGACACTCTGTCATATCAGGTACAGCAGAGACAATACTGAGTTACTTTTTTACCCCGGAAGCAGAGTGATGAAAACAAAAGCATGATTGATATTCCGATTACCGAGGATAGAAATGTAAATATGCCGCCTCCTCCTTATGAACAAGTCATTCCTTATGCTCCAAGGTATAATGACTGTGATCTTCCACTCTTGCCATAGTAATGAATTAGGTCTTGAAAATATATTTTTAGTGCATGCTTAATTATTAAGGGTTCCCTCGGAAGCCCTTATATTTTTCTGATTAAAATCTCTGATATGAATTATCCGGAGGCACATTTCAGCGCATTACAAATGCATCGCAACAGAAGGTACGATAGTCAGTTTTTATTTCTGGAATGTATTGACAAAGTATGGAAAAGCCCTTATACTGAACATAGTACAAAACAATGTTCAGTATAAGGGGTAAAGAAATGGAAGATGAATTGACTAAAGAAGCATTAATTGAATTGACTATAAAATTACTGAATGATGGTCTCGACCCACGGCAAATAACCGTCCGTCTTATAGCACAGCGGGCAGGGGTTGGTGTCGGATTAATCAATTATCACTTTCAAACAAAAGATAACCTTATTAATTTAGCAGTACAAAAACACATTAATAATGTAATTGTTATGACTTCTGATAAACTAAAGGAGATAAAAGGTTCACCCAAAGAACGGCTGGCAGGCATGGCGAAAGCAACTCTCGACTATCTGGCAAAATATCCGGCAATTTCGAGAGTATCAATACTCCGAGATCTGTCATCCGGTAATACCGATGATAATACGCAGCATACTTTTAAAGCCTATCAGCAGCTTGTCAGCCAAGTGGTTGGTGAAAAAGATGCTGTGCAAAAAACTTTAGTGCTGCTTTTTACCTGCCAAGGTATATTTCTTAGAGCACAGGTGATTAAAGAAGAATGTGGCTTTGATTTTTTTGACAAGATACAGCGTGACAAACTCATAGATAATTTAGTAGGTATGCTATAAAATGGGGATTTTAAGAGGTGATAATCATGAATGATAAAAAGATAATTATAATAGGTGGAGGTGTTGCCGGACTTTCTGCAGGATGCTATCTTCAGATGAATGGTTATAACACGGAGATATTTGAAACATCAAGTCTTCCCGGCGGTTTATTAACCTCGTGGAAGAGAAAAGGTTATACAATCGAAGGAAGTATTCATGGACTTTTGGGGTCATCTCCTTCCCATCCTTTCTATAAATTATGGAATGAACTGATTGATATGGAAAAGGTACAGTTCATAGACCAGGATATCAAAGAGATATATGATTTTGAGTATGGTAAGCAATTTATTGAGTATGCTGACCTTAACAAACTTGAGAACTATATGAAGGAAATTTCTCCTGAAGATAAGACAGTGATAGAGGAGTTTATCAACGATATCAGGCGTTTTCAAAATGTTGAGATGCCTGTGGAAGGGCTTAAAGGGCCTTCCGGTATTTTTAAAATACTTAAGATGGTTCCGCTGTTTTTGGTAATAAGAAGGTGGATTAAGGTATCAGCACAGGATTTTTCAAAAAAATTCAAGAATCCATTTTTACAGGAGGCAGTTGGGTACTTTTCGTCACCCATTATATTTGAGATGTTTGTACTATCTGAAATGGATCTGAAACGGTGTGGATATCCCTCTTCCGGTTCTTTGGAATTTGCCAGACTGTTTGAGAAGAAATATATATCCTGCAATGGGAATATTAATTACAACAGCAGGGTTTCAAAAATTCTGGTACAAAATGATAAAGCAGTAGGCATTCAGTTGGATAATGGAAAGATCTGTGCTGCAGACATAGTAATCTCTGCAGCAGACGGACGGACGACAATCTTTGATATGCTTGAGGGAAAATACGTGGATGAAACAATAACGAGATATTATGAGAGGGCAGAGCTAAATCCATCAAATATTCAAGTTTCTTTAGGACTTAATAGGACCTTTGAGGGTCTTCCACGGACAATAAAACTGATTTTAAATCCACCGTTAGTAATTAATGACGGAAGCCAATATAGCTCCATAGATGTAATGATATATAATGATACAAAAGAATTGGCACCGCAAAACAAAACGCTTATAGTTGTACAAATTAAAACAAAGAATGATGTATTCTGGACTTCGTTAAAAACTCAAAATATTTATATGTATAAAGAAGAAAAAAATATAATCTCTGAAAGTATAATTGAAATACTGGACAAACGGATCGGTCAAATCAGAGATAAAATTGAAATGATTGATGTTGCCACTCCTGCAACTTATATTCGTTATACAAATAATTGGAGAGGCTCAACGCAAGGCTGGTCTAATGAAAACATTTTTAAGGCAAATCCGTTTAAAAAGGAGTTACCGAACCTTTCAAGCTTTTATCTATGCGGACAGTGGGTTGAGCCGGGCGGGGGCGTTCCGGCAGCATTTAAAAGCGGAAGGGAGTTGGCTAAAATTATTTGTAAAAGAGATAGGAAAAAATTCAATACTCACTAAATTCATAAACATATACCTAAAAGCAGCAGTCGGGGTTTATTTTCGCAAAAGTTGTTTTTGGTGTATACTAAGGTTATGACTAGAGTGGGAGGGATGCATATGAGTAAGGAGCTGGATTTTGCAAAGGAACTGATAGACTTTATATATGACAGCCCTACGGCATACCATGCAGTTGAAAGTTCTGTAAGGATACTTAAGGCGAATGGTTTTACCGAGCTTAAAGAAGAAGCCGCTTGGAAATTAAAAAGAGGCGGTAAATACTTTACTGTAAAAAATAATTCAGCATTGATTGCTTTTGTTATGGGAAGCGGTCCTGTTCAGGAGGAAGGCTTCAGGATAATCGGAGCCCATACTGATGCTCCAACCTTCAGAGTAAAGCCTGCAGCTGAAATGACAGCAGAAAGCCATTATATAAAATTGGATACGGAAACCTACGATGGTCCCATACTCAATACATGGCTGGACAGACCCCTGTCTGCTGCTGGAAGAGTGACCCTAAGAGGGGATAACCCGTTTAATCCGATAACCAGGCTGGTAAATATCAAAAAACCGATTCTTATTATACCAAACCTGGCGGTGCATTTGAACCACAGCGTGAATACCGGGATGGAACTCAACAAACAGAAGGACATGCTGCCGCTTATGGCTCTTGTTAATGAGAGCCTGGAAAAGGGTAATTACCTGTTGAATGCAATTGCAGGGGAAATAAAGGTTAATCCCTCGGATATTATAGATTTTGACCTGTTCCTTTATGAATTTGAAAAAGGGACGATAATAGGTTTAAACGATGAGTTCATATCATCTCCAAGGCTGGACGACCTTGCCATGGTACACGCGGGAATAATAGCGATTGCCGGATCGGAAGCCTCCAGGAGAACAAATGTGATGGTATGCTTCGATAATGAAGAAGTTGGAAGCAGTACCAAGCAGGGAGCCGATTCACCCATGCTTTCAAATATTCTTGAGAGAATAGTACTTACAAACGGCGGAAGCAGGGAAGACTTCTTCAGGGCAATATCAAAATCCTTCATGATATCGGGAGATATGGCCCATGCGGTACATCCCAATGCAGGTGAAAGGCACGATCCCCAGAACAGGCCGCTTATAAGCAAAGGACCTGTGATTAAGGTAAGTGCCAATATGAGGTATACTTCCGACAGCAATTCTTCATCAGTATACGTTCAAATATGTGAAAAGGCCAAGGTGCCTGTTCAGTGGTTTGTCAACCGTTCTGACGAAAAGGGCGGAAGCACCATAGGACCGATATCCGCTTCACACATTAATGTGAGATGCGTGGATATAGGGACTCCAGTACTCGCAATGCACTCAGTGAGGGAGCTGGGAGGGGTGCTTGACCACACATATGTAACCAGGAGCTTTGAAGAATTCTATAAATTATAAAAAGGCTGCAGGTTTGCAGTCTTTTTATCCGTATATCACAACAAAGTAGTTTATCACGGTAAATATAAGCAAGCTAATCACATTATAGGCAGTGAACTTGAGTATGTATTTCCTGCTGCTGCCGGGGTTTTCCCTGGTAAAAAGCTTGAAGGAGATGACACTGGCCAAAGAAGCTATGAGTGTGCCCATACCGCCTATATTGACCCCTAGTAAAAGCTCCCTCCAGTTCGACGTAAACCTGGAAAGAAAAATGGAGCAAGGAACATTGCTGATAAACTGGCTGAGGATAATCGAGCTGAAATATGTTGAAATACTGCTGCTCAAGGATGCTTTCATATAGTTTGTAATAGCTGGTATTGCGGATACATTGCCGATAAATATGAAAAAGCATATGAATGTCATCAACAGAAGATAGTCAATTTCATAAACCAGCTTGCGGTTCACCGTGAAAGTTACTCCCAAAGTGAGTATCAACGCTGTTATGTAGCTTATGATATTAAATACGGATAGTACGATAATGACAAAAAGTACGATCCATATCGAAGTTTCCATTTTGCTCCGGATTTTTACATCCTCCAGGTCAATAGCCAGATCTATACTCTGGTTTCTGCGGTTCAATATATACAGCCAGATTAGTCCTGACACAGCAAAGAAAATAATGGAGGCAAAAAACTGTACAGGGGTAAGCTTGTAGTAG
>JBLNDG010000074.1:0-7670 GCA_050261415.1 Caulobacteraceae bacterium
TTCATATGATGCGCACTAATATGCGCGGCAATAGGCAATAGGATTTCAGGGATGGGCTTCGAAGCCAGGATATTCCTTAAAGGTTAAGAAACGAAAACCACGGAACACACGGATTTCTCACGGAATTCCTGCGGAATTACACAGTAACTCATATTTTTTCCCCGCCGTATCTTCAGTGGGCTTCCGTGTATTCAGTGTTACCCGTTCCTTATGTCGCAATCTATGAATATTGTGAAACATACTAATTCTCAACAAAAATTGTATTGCCAACAAAAATATTCTATGATATACTACTTAAGGTGAAAAAACACACATGGTTTGATTTTTTGAAGGGTGCTTGAAAAAGACTTCAAGAGAAATGAAAATCATGGAGGAAAAACCATAGGAGGTGAATTGTAATGTCAGTAATATCAATGAAACAGCTTTTGGAAGCTGGCGTGCACTTCGGTCATCAGACCAGGAGATGGAATCCTAAGATGGCTGAGTACATTTTTACAGAAAGGAACGGCATTTACATCATCGACCTTCAGAAAACAGTTAAGAAGGTTGAGGAAGCGTATAACTTCGTTAAAGAGATATCCGCTTCAGGTAAGGACATTCTTTTCGTTGGTACTAAGAAACAGGCACAGGAGTCAATCGAATCTGAAGCTATCAGGGCGAACATGTTCTATGTTAACCAGAGATGGCTCGGTGGTATGCTTACCAACTTCAAAACAATCAGAAAGAGAATTGAAAGACTTAATGAACTTGCAAGAATGGAAGAGGATGGAACATTCGATGTACTTCCAAAGAAAGAAGTTATTAAGCTCAAAGCTGAAATGGAAAAGCTGGAGAAAAATCTTGGCGGTATAAAGAACATGACTGGTCTGCCAGGCGCATTGTTCATTGTTGACCCAAGGAAGGAAAAGATAGCAATCCAGGAAGCTCATATTCTCGGAATACCGGTAGTTGCAATTGTAGACACAAACTGTGACCCTGAAGAAGTTGACTATCCGATACCCGGAAACGATGATGCAATAAGAGCCGTTAAACTTCTTACTTCAAAAATTTCAGATGCTATTATTGAGGCAAGACAGGGTGAACAGCTCGCTGAGTAGTAGCTTGGTGGGTACTTAATCGGTAAGGATGAAGGGTAGGTATTAATCTGACTTCATTCTTACCTTTAATAATATTCGGATAACAATATTTCGAGTATGCATAGGAGGCGAGGAAAATGGTTGATGCTTCAACTGTTAAGGAATTAAGAGAGAGAACCGGAGCCGGAATGATGGACTGCAAAAAGGCTCTTACGGAAAGCAATGGCGACATGGACAGAGCTATAGAGATTTTAAGGGAAAAGGGTCTCGCTGCTGCGGCTAAGAAAGCCGGCAGGATTGCAAGTGAGGGAATTGTCGATGCGTACATACACGGTGGTGGAAGAATCGGCGTTCTTATTGAAGTCAATTCAGAAACTGACTTCGTGGCAAAGAACGAAGAATTCAGACAGTTTGTAAGAGATATGGCTATGCAGGTAGCTGCAGCTAATCCGCTCTATGTAAAAAGAGAAGAAGCAGATCCCGCTCTTATAGAAAAAGAAAGGGAAATATATAGGGCTCAGGCTTTAAATGAAGGGAAACCGGAAAAGATAGTTGAAAAGATGGTTGAAGGCAGAGTAGAAAAGTACTACAAAGAAATATGCCTTCTGGAACAACCCTTCATTAAAGATACGGACAGGACAGTACAGGATGTTCTGACAGGAATGATAGCAAAAATAGGCGAAAACATTTCCATCAGAAGATTTGTAAGATTTGAAAAAGGCGAAGGCCTTGAGAAGAAGTCCGATAACTTTGTTGAAGAGGTTATGAGTCAGATGAAAAAATAAGGGAACACAATGTGTTCTCTTTTTTTTGAAAACGAGAAGGATTTTTTTAGACTTTGTAGAAATTTTATGCTTAGTTGGAGGTATAATTAGTATGAATGACGTAAAGTATAAAAGAGTAATACTGAAGATTAGCGGGGAAGCGTTGGCTGGAGATAAGAGCTTCGGTCTGGACCATGTAACACTGTTAAGCATCGCAGAAAAAATCAAAGAACTTAGAGAAATGAATGTAGAAGTAGCTATCGTTGTCGGAGGAGGGAATTTCTGGAGGGGCAGAACCGGCGAAGGTATGGACAGAACAACAGCGGACCACATGGGCATGCTGGCAACAGTTATAAATGCGCTGGCCATGCAGGATGCTCTGGAGGGAATTGATGTTCCGACCCGAGTTCAGACGGCGATTGAGATGAGACAAATCGCAGAACCATATATCAGACGAAGAGCCATCAGACACCTCGAAAAAGGAAGAGTTGTGATTTTTGCCTCCGGTATAGGGAATGCATATTTTTCTACAGATACAACAGCTGCATTGAGGGCTGCCGAGATAGAAGCGGATATAATACTTATGGCCAAGAAGGTAGACGGAGTGTATGACTGCGATCCGGTAAAGAACAAGAATGCAAAGAAATTCGATACGATATCATATATTGATGTAATAAACAAGGGATTAGGGGTAATGGACTCAACAGCTGCATCGCTATGCAGGGATAATAAGATTCCGATACTTGTGTTTGACCTTAAGAATCCTGACAATATTATAAAGGCTATTAGGGGAGAAGAGATAGGTACAGTAGTAAAGGAGGATTAATAGCATGATAAAGGACATTGAAAAAAGCATGCAGGAGAAAATGGATAAGACCTTGACCGTATTGAAGCATGAACTGTCGACATTAAGAGCAGGACGTGCAAACCCGACTATATTGGATCGCATAACCGTTGAATACTATGGAAGTGAAACGCCGCTCAACCAATTGGCAAATATAGCGGCACCGGAACCAAGGGTACTTACAATAAGCCCATGGGATTCAAAAGTGTTGTCCAATATTGAGAAGGCTATTCTGAAATCAGATCTTGGAATGAATCCTTCCAACGATGGGAAGATAATAAGGTTGGTAGTTCCCCAGCTCACTGAGGAGAGAAGAAAAGAACTTGTCAAGGTAGTAAAAAAGCTAAGCGAAGAAGCAAAGGTAGCTTTGAGGAACATTAGAAGAGACGCTAATGAAAGCTTAAAAAAGCTTAAAAAAGACGGGGATATAACTGAGGATGAGCTAAAAAAATCCGAGGAAAATACACAGAAGATTACGGACAAGTATATAAAAGAAACAGATAAAGTTGCAGAAATAAAAGAAAAGGAAATAATGGAGGTTTAGTACTCTTTGAATGGTATTCCTTTGGTAATTGGATACAAGCTTAACAAAGCACTACAACTGATAGGCGGGGACAAAAAAGTAACAATAGATTCCACCATAACACCGTACGAGGATAAAAAGGAAGAGCGGAAGGGAAATGAACCTATTGTTGTTAGGCAGATTGTAAAGGCTGACGAAATAAAACTTACAACCAGTTTGTTTAAATAATTTTCCCTCATTTTGAGGGTTATTTTTTTAAGGCTGCTAATAATTACAGTGGCTTTATTAAAGGAGGTTCTTGGATGACAGACGATATAGACTATATAGACTATGGGAAACTCCCTGCACATATTGCAATTATTATGGACGGCAATGGCCGTTGGGCAAAGAAACGGGGACTGCCCAGGGCGATGGGCCACAAGGCAGGTATGGAGTCCCTTAAAGAGACTGTCAGGGCGTGCAGCGACATTGGTATAAAAATACTCACAGTGTATGCGTTTTCTACTGAAAACTGGAAACGTCCGAAGGACGAGGTCAGTTATCTCATGAACCTGCTTGTGGAGTATATGAGAAAAGAAGTGAACGAACTCCATAAAAACAAAGTTAAAATCAAGGTACTTGGTGATCTGGATATACTCCCTGCGCAGACAAGAAAAGAAATTAACGAAGCAATTGCGCTGACTGCAAATAATCCGGGCATGCAGTTCAATATCGCATTGAATTACGGCGGAAGAGCGGAAATACTATATGCATGTAAAAAGCTGGCAGAACAGGTTGAACAGGGGATGCTTCCTGTTGAGCATATTAATGAAGAAACCTTTTCTGAGTACCTGTACACAGGTAAGGACCCTGACCCGGACATGGTGATAAGGACAAGCGGAGAACTCAGGTTGAGCAATTTTCTGCTTTGGCAGAGTGCATACAGCGAGCTTATTTTTGTAGATAATTTATGGCCTGATTTCAATAAAAAGATATTATTGACCGCAATTAAGGAGTTTCAAAGCAGGAACAGGCGTTTCGGTGCGTTGAAGTAGTGGAGGTTAAACATGTTAAAAGTTAGAGTTATGAGCGCCATACTTTTAGTGTCCCTCATAATGTTCATATTGTTTTTTAAGGGGCTATACCTATATTTGTTTGTAGCCCTCCTTTCATTGGCAGGTCTTTTTGAGTATTTCAAGGCAATGAAAAATGTACATATAAGCGCGAACAGGGGTTTTGGCTATACAGCAGTCATCATATATTATATGATGTTCCTTCTGCCCATTAAATTCGAGAGGCCGGGTTTTCTGGCAGTCTTTTCTGTAATTGCACTGTTTGCATATGAAATACTGACACTAAAGCATAATATAACAGAAATAGCTATAACCCTCTTGGGTATAATATATATACCATACCTGTTCAGCCATCTGATATTCATAGAAAGACTGAAGTATGGTAATATAATACTGTGGCTTCCCTTTTTAACTGCATGGTTCACTGATACCTGTGCCTATTTTATTGGTATAGGTTATGGAAAAACAAAGCTATGCCCCAAAGTAAGCCCTAAAAAGACTGTGGAAGGAGCTATCGGCGGGGTCGTTGGATGCATCGGCCTTAACCTTGTGTACGGGCTGCTGGTCAAAAGCATGGGTTATGATATCGGAATCCAGCATTTCATAATTACAGGATTTTTATGCAGTATTGCATCTGAATTCGGCGATTTGGCTGCTTCATACATAAAAAGGTTCACAGGGGTAAAGGACTTTGGAAGGATAATACCGGGGCACGGTGGTATATTGGACAGATTTGACAGCATACTGTTTACGGCACCTGTAGTGTATTATTATTTTTTATTTTGGGGTATATGATTTAAGGAGAATAACATGAAGCAATTATCCGTATTAGGTTCAACTGGGTCTATAGGCACCCAGACCCTTGAAATAGCAAGGGAAAATAATGAGGAATTCAGAGTGTGTGCGCTGGCTGCAAATTCCAATATTGACCTTTTAGAAAAGCAGGTGAGGGAATTCAAGCCCAGGCTCACTGCAATCAGGGATGAGTCAAAGTATAAGGAGCTAAAAAGCCGTATCGGCGGCTTGACTCATGTTACAGCCGGCTCGGTAGGTGTTATTGAAGCGGCAACGGTTGACGGCTGTGATACTGTAGTGTCGGCAATTGTAGGTATAGCAGGGCTTCTTCCCACATATAATGCCATTAAAAGGGGCAAAAACATAGCTTTGGCGAACAAGGAAGTACTGGTTACAGCGGGAAGAATAATAAAGGACGAAGTAAGAAAGAACAATGTAAAGCTGCTGCCGGTGGACAGCGAGCATTCAGCCATATTCCAAAGCATAGGAAGCAATAGACACAGCGAAATATCAAAGCTTATAATTACAGCTTCCGGTGGTCCCTTCAGGACTAAGAGCACAGAGGAATTAAGAACAGTATCCGTTAAGGATGCACTGAAGCATCCCAACTGGTCGATGGGAAGAAAAATAACAGTAGATTCTGCAACTCTAATGAATAAAGGCTTGGAGGTAATAGAAGCCCGATGGCTGTTTGATATACAGCCGGAAAATATTGAAGTCTGCGTACATCCGCAGAGCATAATACATTCAATGGTGGAATTCGTTGACGGGGCAGTAGTTGCGCAGCTAGGGCTGCCGGACATGAAGCTGCCGATACAGTACGCTCTCACCTATCCCAACAGGCTGCCGATGGGTGGCAAAAGATTGAATTTCAGCGAAATAGGCAGTCTAACCTTTTTTAAACCTGACCCTGATAAGTTCAGATGTCTGGAGCTTGCTTTCAGGGCGTTAAAATCAGGTGATAGTGCGTGTGTTGTATTAAATGGCGCAAATGAGGAAGCGGTGGGTTTGTTCCTGGAAGAGAGGATAGGATTTCTGGATATAGCAAGGTTAATTGAAGCTACACTGGAAAAGCACAAACCAACTGCAGATATGACTATAGAAGGGGTTCTTGAGCTTGACCGCTGGTCTAGAGAGACCCTGAAAAATATATATCAGGCGGGGTGTTAACATTGCTCACGGTAATAGTTGCAATACTGGTATTCAATGCCATAGTATTTGTGCATGAAGGCGGACACTTTCTTGCAGCAAGGCTTTCAGGCATAAAGGTCGTTGAATTCGCTTTAGGTATGGGACCGAAATTGTTTGGTATAGAAAGAGGAGATACAAAGTACTCTTTAAGGGCATTCCCGGTTGGGGGTTATTGCCTTATGCTGGGTGAAGATGAGGACAACAAGGATCCGGAAGCCTTCAACAGTAAGCCGCTACCAAGCAGGATTGCTGCAGTAGCCGCCGGTCCTCTGGTCAATGTTATATTGGCAATAGTAATATATTCTCTTGTAATAATGCCGGTAGACACGCCTGTAATAGGGCAGGTCACAAAGGGACTGCCTGCGGAAAAAGCCGGTATTGTAGCAGGGGACAGGATTGTTGAAATTAATGATGTCAAAATAAACAGCTGGCAGCAGATTAAGCCTGAAGTAACCAAATATGAAGGAAAACCGGTAACTGTAACCCTGGAAAACAAGGGTGTGGAGAGGAAAGTACAATTAGTGCCGGTAAAGAGCCCCGCTACAAACGATGTAGTAATGGGAGTCGCTCAAAAAGTGAAAATAGGAGGTTTTTCCCTGACTGAAGGCTTAAGGACAACAGGTGTAATAACCAAGATGATGTTCAGCTTCCTGGGCCAGCTTGTTGTAGGTAAAGCGGATGCTAACGAGGTAAGCGGCCCGATATCGATTATTGTATATATGAACGAAGCAGCAAAGACCGGGTTCATAAGTGTATTGTACCTTACTGCAATAATAAGCTTGAATCTGGCGATACTGAATTTTCTTCCGATACCTGCATTGGATGGAGGCAGACTTCTGTTCCTGTTTGTGGAGTTTATAAGGAGAAAGCCTATTGCCGCTGAGAAGGAAGGTCTCGTGCATTTTATCGGTTTTGTTGCACTTATGGTGCTTTCAGTTTTTATGATGTACAGGGATATAATCAAATTTAACTTAATGAATATATTTAGGTAGGAATGAATTATGAGCAATAAGACAAAAAAAATAAGAATAGGCAATAGGGTCATCGGCGGCGGCGAGCCTATCCTGGTTCAATCCATGACAAATACAAAGACCCACGATGTAAAAAGTACTGTAGAACAAATAAAAAGGCTTGAGGAAGCAGGCTGCGACATAGTAAGGTCGGCTGTGCCGGACTTTGAAGCAGCAGCGGCAATTGCAGAAATAAAGAAGCAAATATCAATACCTTTGGTAGCGGATATTCACTTTGACTACAGGCTTGCAATAGAAGCAATAAAAAATGGGGCTGACAAGATAAGAATCAATCCCGGCAATATTGGAGGCCGGGATAGGATTAAGGCAGTGATTGATACAGCAAAGGAATACGGCGTTCCTATACGGATAGGTGTAAATTCCGGCTCCCTCGAGAAGGAAGTCCTGAACAAAT
>JBLNDG010000075.1:0-2561 GCA_050261415.1 Caulobacteraceae bacterium
ATCCCTTTACTTCCATTTATTCCAAGCCATCCTTTTACATTTTTCTATACTGCTTCATTTTACATCTCTTAAGCCCATTTTTGTAGAGCAAAAATTTTATACTTTCCTATACAATAAAAAATCCCCAATACCTTAAAGCATTGAGGTTTATGTTTTCAAAATGGTGCACCTAAGAGGATTCGAACCTCCGGCCTGCGGTTTAGGAAACCGAAACAATGCTTATGGTAAACTAAAGTACCTTTGGGCAAGCTTTGGTATTGCTTGTATTACCATATTATCCCTTAGGTGTTTCACTATCGTTATAGGTGATTTTTTGTAGCTTTAATCCCCAAATAATCCCCAACATTATTTTTATTAATTGAGCATTTTCAATGCTTTACATTTTCAATAATCCCCAATATATTATTGTCACAAATCGTATTTCATATACCATGCTCATTCGCACGCTTTGCCGCCTTCCTGCCACGAAAACGCCCTCGGTAATACTCTATACTACCAAATCGATTGTAGGGCATTTAAATGCGTTAAATAAAAAGGCAGCCTAAGCTGCTCATAATGTAATTTTATGATTTTCAATTAGAATTGCTACATAGTCATTATAAGACAAGGGGCAATTGATAAGATCTTCAAACTGTTCATTAGTCAAACAAACTTGTTTAGCCATTTGATTTAAAATATAAGAATCTATTTCTGTTTCGCCATGACTGATTTTTGTTCTTACTGAAGTTCTTTTGTCATTTACATAAAGATGGTAGAATTTATGGTCATTATTGTCTTCTTTGAACCCTTTCCTCAATAGACTCCCCTTAACATCTCTTGTTTTTGCCGTTTTCAATTTTTATCCCCCTATTTTAAACTGAACACTACCTACTATAGAATTGATGGTGTTCTTTAAATCAATAGCATCCTGTGTAAGATTAGACTCATCTTCTTGCCCATAAGCATGGTATATCATAGAGAACTCCTCATTAAATTCTTTTATTGCTTCCTCACGTGTTTTAGCGTAGGCTATTATTCCTAAAGGCTCATATTCAATTAGATAATATCCCTCTTCTTTTTTAACCTCACATATAATTTCCTTATCCAAGTTAAACACTTCCCCATTCCAATATAATGATTGGACTTTATGAGGTCTTATATCTTCAAGTGTCTCAAAGTCATACACTTCTCCGAAATCCCTAATCTTCCCACTGTCATCAACAAAGATTCTACAATGAACTTTTGCTTCAAGCTCTTGAAATGTTGGCCTAATTTCTTCTTCAGTACATTCTCCAATAAGCTCCTTTAAGTTTTCCTCATCAGGTCTCTCAATTCTCTCAAATCCTTTATCTTCAAAATCAAAATACATCTCATAATCGGACGTATTAGTAGGTAAAATACTATTTATTTCAGAGATAACTTTACGGCGATATTTCTGATTTTGAATTGTATTCTTAATAAGAGTATCGTCATTTCGCATTATACCGCGTACAATATTTTTAAAATTATTCGCGACCCTATCAGTAGCATCAGGTATACCCGGCACCAAATCCATTCTTCTTTGGGGAAAGGAGACAGTCGCTGTTAAGCTTCCTGGATCTGCCTTTATTAAGTATAGTTCACAAACCTTTTCCACAGGTGCTGGAGTTCTCCCAGGTGTTGAAGGATCTCGATCTATCAATACACTCCCAATATCATAAACAGCTTTTTGCAAAGTATCAAGTGTTTTAATCAATGTCTTAACTGAAACCCTGCCGCCTTCTTCGTTTTTCTCTATGAGTTTAATTACAAACGTATTATCCCTGACTTCCATTTTCATACCTACTTCTAAATAGATTATAAGTATCTTATGCTATTATTATATAATAATGTACATCAATTTTGTTGATTATTTTTCGGCATTTTTCGACACTTTCTACGATAGTAATTATTATCATCCTTATATACTATGAATCTTTCTGTATTATTGTAATTTACCCGCCTTTCACGCTTTACCGCAGTTCCAAAAGGAAACTTGTCTTGCTGCAGTGCTAGTCTTAAGAATTGTTCTGTCACATCCATTATTTTAGCTGCCTCTCGAATTATGATTGACATTGGTTTCTCTTGTTCCAACTGATCAATAGTTATTTAACGCTTTTCCCTTCACTAAAAATAATATGCAGCATTGCTTGCGCTTGATAGCGTTGCCCATATTGATATTCGGACTTCAGCAACATGCTTCCGGAATCTACTTCTTTTTCAATTCGAGTTTATATTTGCCATTCATTATCCTGTATACTGTTGAATAATCAACCTGAATACCATAAACCTTACGAAGTAATACTGCAATCTTTCTACACGATAATTTCTTGTCAGGCAAGGCATACCATTCATGCAGCGCATCAATTTTGTCCATAATATCCTCGTCAATATTAGAAGTCCTATACCATGGTTTCTGTTGCCGATGTTGATTTTTAATCTTCGGCAACGCCTTATTATCTACCAAATCCGGAGCATGTCTTGCAAGGTATAACCTGGTGCAAACAAGCAAATACTCATATCCATCCGCTTTTACTTTGGCCTCATAATCCTTATCCCAATAT
>JBLNDG010000076.1:0-9470 GCA_050261415.1 Caulobacteraceae bacterium
TGCTAGGCTGACAAATCATATGGGGGATGCTTGTTGTCAAGGGCGTGACCGGGATAATTACATCTCCTCAATTCTAGGATGTTGTTTATTCTTCTTTTCCCTACAGTAAATTGACGCTATCCTTGACATTAAGTATTTTGCAACAGGCTTTAATATGTGATAGAATCTTGATAGATATTTATTTAACTAATCTTTTTCACTTTTGAGGAGGTTAATATGGCTTATAAGGATTTGCAGGATTTCATCAAGCACCTTGATGAAAAAGGCCTGCTTAAGAAAATAAATGCAGAAGTTGATTCAGAGCTGGAGATTACTGAAATAGCAGACAGAGTATCAAAACAGTATGGCCCTGCTCTTTTGTTTGAAAAAGTGAAAGGTTCATCATATCCGGTACTTATAAATGCCATGGGTACTTATGAAAGAATGAGCATGGCCTTGGGTGTAGAGAAGCTTGACGATATAGGCAATGGAATTGAGGAATTTATAAATATGTCCAACTACCTTGGGCTTATGAAAAAGATACAATCCCTGCCAAAGCTTGCAAGAATGGCTGCCGTATTCCCGATAAAGCTTCCGACAAAGGGAGCCTGCCAGGAGGTTATTGAAGAGGATCCTGACCTCTCTACCCTGCCGGTTTTGAAGTGCTGGCCCGGTGACGGGGGAAGGTTTATAACCCTGCCTCTGGTAATAACCAGGGATCCTGAGACACATATCCAGAATACGGGGATGTATAGGCTGCAGGTATATGACAAAAATACAACAGGTATGCACTGGCATTTGCATAAAGACGGGCGTGAAATATACGACAAATATAAAAAGCTCGGAGGAAGAATGCCTGTTTCTGTTGCACTGGGCTGTGACCCTGCTGTTACTTATTCTGCAACGGCACCTCTTCCCAAAATGATTGACGAGATGATGTTTGCCGGGTATTTGAGAAAAGCCCCGGTCAAGCTGGTAAAGTCCATTACCAATGATTTATATGTACCCGCAGATGCTGAATTTATAATAGAGGGCTATGTAGACGTCAATGAAGATCTGAAGCTGGAAGGCCCATTCGGGGACCATACAGGCTACTATTCATTGACGGACTATTATCCTGTTTTCCATGTTACCTGCATAACGCACAAAAAAAATCCTGTATACCCTACAACTATAGTAGGAAAGCCGCCAATGGAGGACTGCTATATGGGCAAGGCTACAGAGAGGATTTTTCTGCCGCTTTTAAAAATGCAATACCCTGAAATAATTGATATCAACTTTCCTTTAGAGGGAGTTTTCCACAACTGCGTAATTGTTTCCATCAAGAAACGTTTTCCCGGCCATGCGAAGAAGATTATGAATTCCTTGTGGGGTATCGGCCAGATGATGTATACCAAGATGATAATAGTGGTTGACGAGAATGTAAGCCCGCAGGACTTATCCACTGTGGCGTGGAAGGTATTCAACAATATAGATGCAAAAAGGGATGTAATCATATCGGAAGGGCCTCTGGATGCCTTGGACCATGCTTCAGACCTGCCCCATTATGGTTGCAGGATGGGTATAGACGCTACAAAGAAGTGGTCTAGCGAGGGACATACAAGGGAATGGCCCGACGACATAGAGATGACGGATGACATTAAGGAGCTTGTGACTAGGAGATGGGCTGAATATGGTATTGAATAAGCTGGTAAAGAAGGTTCACGACTATGGTACCCTGGTAATGTTTTCACACACTGTTTTTTCATTATCCTTTGCCCTTATTTCAATGCTTCTGGTGAGCCGTGGTTTGCCATCCGTTTACACTGTATTCTGGATATTGGTTGCCTTCATGGGTGCCAGGACTGGTGCAAATGCAATAAACAGGGCAATTGATGCAGAAATAGACGCCAGAAATCCACGTACCGCAAACAGACAACTGCCTCAAGGGCTGATGAAGAAAAAGGAAGTAATAGTCTTTTCAGTGGTGTGCTTTATAGTTATGGTTATTGCGGCAGCAATGCTCAATCCGCTGTGCCTGCTGCTGTCTCCCATTGCACTGTTTTTATTGGTTATATATTCTTATACCAAGAGATTTACCTGGGCTTGCCATTTGGTTCTGGGGATTACCTCTGCTGCTGCACCTGTTGGTGCCTGGCTGGCGGTATCGGGCAGACTTGACTGGTTGCCTCTTTTTATGGGGGCTGCGAACACCCTATGGGTGGCAGGCTTTGACATAATATACGGTTCCCAGGATTATGCTTTTGATACTGCTAATGGGATACACTCAACGGCTGCAAGGTTCGGAGTGAAAAATGCACTTCGAATCGCTGCTTTTTTCCACGCAGTAACTGTAGCTCTTCTGGTGGCCGTAGGCTTTTTAAGCCCTCAGTTGGGAGTAATTTATTATATTGGACTGGCTGTTATATCAGTCTTGTTTGTTATAGAGCATAGGATGGTTTCCCCGGATAACCTGACCAATGTGAAGGTAGCTTCATATAGTATCAACCAGCTGGTCAGCATCGTATTTCTGGTGTGCGGGGTAATTGATTCCTTAATATGATTTTACGGAGTGGTTGCAGATGAAAAAAATAGTGGTAGGCATCACCGGGGCCAGTGGAAGCATTTATGCCAAAAGGCTTATAGAGGAGCTTCTGGATGCGGGCATATTTACCCACATAATCTGTACTGATAACGGCAAAAAAGTGATGAAGTATGAAAGCGGAATGGATTTGGAAGAGTGGGTGCAGGAACTTAAAAAGCAGTATAGCCATGTTCAACTGGAGGATATATATAATCTGTTTGCCGGAGTTGCCAGCGGTTCATACAAATTTGATGCTGTTGTTGTAATACCCTGCTCAATGGGTACCCTTGCCGAAATCAGCAACGGTTTGGCCAAGAATCTTTTATGCCGGGTCGCTGATGTGGCTTTGAAGGAGAACAGAAGGCTTGTTATTGTGCCGAGGGAGACTCCTTTGAATGCCATACATCTGGAGAATATGCTGAAGCTTTCCAGAATGAACGTTACAATACTTCCGGCTATGCCGGGCTATTATCATATGCCCCAAACCATGCAGGATCTGGTTGACTTTGTAGTAGGCAAGGTGTTGGATTGCCTTTCAATAGAAAACAATTTATTTAAAAAGTGGGGAGATTAGGAATGAAGAGATTTCATAAAATAACAGTTCTATGTCTTTCGTTAGTGCTCGTTGCATCACTTGCAGCCTGCTCCGTTTCGAATCAGGACACAGCGTCCAGTGCGGGAAAGCCTGCAAAAACCTTGAATTTCGGAGCAATGCCCTCTGTTGAAGTGATACCGATAATAATCGCAGATGAGAAGGGTTACTTTGAAAAAGAAGGCTTGGACGTTGATATTCAGACCTTCAAAAGTGCAAAAGACAGGGATGCCGCTTTCCAGAGCGGAAAGCTTGACGGTATCATAGGTGATATAGTAGCTATAACCCTTTATCAGAACGCTGGTTTCGATGTAAAGATAACAGGGTTTACCGACGGTAATTTCATGCTTATAGCCAATCCTGATTCAGGAATAAAAGCAATTAGTGATATGAAAGGCAAAAGCGTTGCTATATCGGAGAAAACCTGCATAGAATATACACTGGACACACTATTGGAGAAAAATGCTCTGGGACCTAAAGATGTGCAAAAATCAATGGTACCGGCTATACCTACAAGACTTGAAATGCTGCGTACAAACAAAGTAAATGCTGCATTGCTGCCGGAGCCTTTTTCTACACTTGCTGTAAAGGATGGTGGGATACTTCTCGGCAGCGCAAACGATGCGGGAATTTATACTTCAGTTACCGCTTTTACTCAAGAATCTATTAATAATAAAAGTGCTGAAATAAAGGCTTTCTTCAAGGCATATAACGAGGCTGTAGATTATGTAAACAGCACTCCTATATCAGAATATGAGGATACCATAATAAAAGCTGTAGGTTATCCTGAAGATATGAAGGGCAAGATAGAACTTCCAAAGTTCAGGAAAAACATTATGCCGGAAGCTGCTGATATTAAATCTGTTATTGATTGGGCTTCAAAAAACAACTTGTTGAAGAAAGAGCTGAACCCGGAGGATTTGATGAGCAATATAGCAACTGACTAACTTTTGGAGGTATTTCATGCTTGAGATAAATGATCTCTCGGTAAGCTACAAATCCAAGAAAGATATTGTAAAAGTATTGGGCCCTGTAAGCATGAGCATTGAGGCAGGAGATATCATCGCTATTATTGGGCCTTCGGGCTGCGGCAAGTCTACTTTTCTGCATGTATTGAGCGGTATAATCAAGGAATACAGCGGACAAGCAACCCTGAACGGTGCAAAGCTGGACCCGAAAATTCATGACATCGGCTTCATACCTCAGAATTTCGGACTCCTTCCCTGGAGAAATGTTGAGAAGAACTGTCTCCTCTCGCTCAGGATAAAGAATAAGCCAATAGACAGCGAGCTAAAAGAGAGAATTAATTATATAATGGACAGACTAAACATCAGCGGTCTGAAGGACAGATACCCAAAGGAGCTGTCCGGAGGGCAAAAACAAAGAGCGGCAATAGCACGCGCATTTATCATGAACCCTGATTTGCTGCTCATGGATGAACCCTTTTCAGCATTGGATGCCTTGACAAGGGAAGAGGCCCAGGAGCTTTTCATTGATGTATGGAATCAGTATAGGCCTACTACAGTATTTGTAACCCATAGCATTGAAGAAGCTATTTATATGGGGAAGAAAATCGTCATAATGTCTCATTGCCCCGGAATCATTGTAGAAACAATAGACAATCCGCTTTTTAACACTGAGGATTTAAGGCAAAATGAGGAATATCTCAAGTTGTCATCACACATTAGAACAATCATCAAAAAGGGATGGAAAATATGAGGTCAAGGGAAAAAGTAAAGCTGTTTCTTCAAGGCTTTATAATGATAAATATATTGTGGTATTTTTTGGCTGTAATAGCTCATACCCGCGTGCTTCCAACCCCGGTTGAAGTCTATCTTAACCTGAACCACCTTTATGACAGCAGGCTGCATATTCATATACTGGTAAGCCTGTACAGGGTGGCATGCGGGGTTGGTATATCACTGCTTTTGGGGGTCGCTGTCGGACTCATGATGGCTTATTCAGGGACCTGGAATAAAATACTGAATCCATTGGTCTATTTTACATATCCTGTTCCAAAGACAGCTTTGCTTCCGGTGGCTATGCTTTTGTTCGGACTGGGAGATACATCTAAAATAATACTAATTGTACTTATACTGGTATTTCAAGTAATCATTGCAGTCAGGGATGCGGTATTGAACATTCCTTCTGAGACCTATAACCCGATAAGAAGTCTGGGAGCTTCCAGGTTTCAGATATTCAGGTACATAACCCTCCCTGCGATACTGCCGGCAATGCTTACGAACTTAAGGCTTTCCATTGGAACGGCGCTTTCCATACTTTTCTTTGCCGAGGCCTATGGAACGCAATTTGGCATAGGCTATTACATTTTGGATGCATGGACAAGGATAGATTATATGGGTATGTATGCAGGGATTGTTGCAATAAGCCTTTTTGGTTTTGTTCTATTTGTTTTAACAGATATACTGGAAGAAGCGGTATGCAAATGGAAGGCATGAAATATTAAAAACATACAAAAGATTATATTAATAGGAGCTGGTTTTGAGCCAACCCCGGTATTTATCAGGAGGAAATATGGCCAGGTTTTTTAATAACAAAAAAGTAGAATTATTGGCTCCGGCCGGTACCATGGAAACCTTAAGGAGCATGGTAAAGGCGAATTGCGATGCAATCTATTTCGGGGGCAAATCCTTAAATATGAGGATGATAAGGAAGGGCTACAATCTGAGCGATGAAGAAGTTGCAGAAGCGGTTGGTTTGGCCCATGAGAATGATAAAAAGGTTTATGTTACAGTAAACAATATGATGAATGATTATGAAATAGGGGAGGCTTCCGAATACCTGCACTTTCTGGACAGCATAAACGTAGACGGGATAATAATTCAGGACACAAGTATACTGCAGATTTGCAGGGAGCATAAGCTGAACAAGTTTGAGATTCATGCCTCAGTAATGATGAACGTGCATAATATTGAATTTGTCAAAGCGCTTCAGGAATATGGCGTGACAAGGGTAGTATTGTCAAGGGAAATGGACCTCAAGACAGCGAAAAACTTACAGAATGTGACAGGTATCGAAACAGAATACTTCATGCACGGCGATATGTGCACTGTCAATGGTGCCAACTGCTACTACAGCAGCCTGCTTTGGGGAAACAGCTCCAACAGGGGGCGCTGCTTCAAGCCCTGCAGATGGGCGTATAGAATAAAGAAGGATGGGCACCTGTATCCCACAGAATATCCTCTCGCAGCAAAGGATATGTATATGTATGAGCATATTCCCGAGCTTATCGAGGCCTGTGTCACCTCTTTCAAGATAGAAGGCCGGATGAGAGAGACGGATTTTATAGTAGACTTGGTAAATAGCTATGGTGAAGCCATAGATAGATATATAGAAGACCCTTTAAGCTTTGACCGCAAAAAGCAGGCACAGGAGCTGTTTGAAAAGCGAAAAAGAGATTTCACCACCGCTTATGCATTCGGAAAGCCGGGCCTGGATTTCATCAATACCCGCTACGAGGGTACGGGCAAGTTTTATTCTACAGGAAAGGTTTTTTCCGTCCCCTCTGAAGAGCCCGAAATCACACCTGCTGTTCTTGTGACAGCCGGGAATGAACTAAACGGGGCAAAGAGTGAAGCTTGCTGCAAGCACAATTTATCTGTCAAGGTAAACAACTATGAGCAAGCTAAGCTTTGCATAGAAGCAAAGGTAAACCGGGTTTATTTATCCTGTGAAGTATTGCAGCCGGATAAGTTTATGACCTTTGAACAGCTGAGGCATCTGATAAGTATAAAAGGAAGTACTGAAATTTATCTTGCTCTTCCCCAGATGATGAATGAGCTGCAATTTGACATAATGGACCATTATTTAAGTAAATATGGGCACTTGTTTGACGGGCTCCTGGTATCGAACCTGGGAGCTATAAGAAAATTCAGTAAGAGCTTCAATCTCATAACCGATTACAACCTTAACATATACAACAATAAAGCTCTGGAATTTTACAGAGAGCAGGGAGCCGGTGAGTTTACCGTATCAATAGAATCAAAAATCAATGAACTGTTCAAGTTCTGCAGCATGTCAAAAGAGGCACTGGAACTCATTGTACACGGCCCGATAAGAGTAATGTATCTGGACCATAACCTTTACGATAACCTAGATGTTGTTGAACCTGCTGAAGCAGCAGACAACAAGTATGTCGACAACAGTATCCTGGTTATGCTGTCTGATAAGGGTGAGAATCCTGTTTATATAGACCAGAACGGGAAAAACCACTTGTTTACATCAAGGGAGCTGTGCCTTCTGCCTATTTTGGAGCATCTGAATTTTGCCGAACCTTTGAGTTTCCGGATAGAAGGGCAAACATACAGCCTTGAAGAACTGAAGTATGTTATAGACACCTATCAAAAAGCTGTTAATGGCAAATCAAGCTGCATGAGCCTGTATAAAGAAATGAAATCTTGCAGGGCAGGCTTTACATTTGGTGCCTTATCATATAAATTCGGGGTGGATTAATTGCACATGTACAGTGCTGGAATATAACAAGCGCAAAACAGTAAAATAGGAGATGTTATTATGAACTATATAGGTCCGGAGGATATTTTAAAGAAAAGACAGCAGTATTTTTTCCCGGCTACTTCGTCCTTTTACAAGGAACCGCCGCAGATAGTGGGAGGTTCTATGCAATATCTTTTTGACCATAAGAATAAAAGGTATACAGATTTTTTCGCTGGAGTATCGGTTTTGAACTGCGGACATTCGAACCCTGAAATACTTAAGGATACCATAGAGCAGCTCGGCAAGATGCAGCATACCACTACATTATATCTGACACAGCCCATGGTAGAGCTTGCAGAGCGATTGGCAGGAATACTTCCCGGCAATATAAAGAGAACCTTCTTTTGTGTGACCGGTTCAGAAGCAAATGAGGGAGCTATGGCATTAGCAAGATTATACACTAAAAAAACCGGCTATATTGCCTTAAAGGGCGGCCTGCACGGCAGAACGCACCTGACACTTAGCGTTACGGGCATTCCTATGTGGCGGTTGGATGACAATCTGATAAAAGAAAACATTTATTTCATTGACAGGCCGTACTCGGACGACAGCAGCTATGAGGAAGCAATGGCGAAATCATTGCAGGAGCTGGAGGAAGTGCTGCAAAACCATGGCGATAACATTTGCGCGATGATAATGGAGGCCATACAGGGAAACGGCGGCATAATAATGTATCCTCATGATTATGTGAAGAAAGTAAAAGCTTTGCTTGAAAAATATAATGTATTGCTTATCGTGGATGAGGTACAGACAGGTTATGGAAGAACGGGTAAAATGTTCGCTATAGAGCAGTATGACGTGGTGCCGGATATAATTGTAACTGCAAAAGCGCTTGGCAATGGCATTCCGATCTCTACGTTCTCAACCACCGATGAGATTGCGATGGCCTATAACAAGCCTTCTGCTTCCACTTTCGGAGGCAATCCTGTAGCAGCCCAGACAGCATTAAGTGTGCTTGACTATATAGAAAAGAACAACCTGGCAGGCAGAGCAAAGGAACTGGGCGAATATATGAAACAGAAGCTTATGGAGTTGTCTTCTTCTTTTATTAAGGAAATAAGAGGCTGCGGATTGATGTTGGGCATGCAAATTCAGGCAAAAGACAAGAGTAAGACTTCAGCAGAAATTACAGATATGATTTTGGAGGAAATGAAGGAAAGAAGATTCCTGGTGGGCAAGAACGGTATAAACAGGGATGTAGTGGCTTTCCAGCCTCCATTGGTCATAGCGAAAGAAGATATTGATGCTATGGTTAGGAACCTTCAGCAAACTTTGGACAAACTATATATGTCGTGAAAAAGACTTATCATACAAAATCAGTTGAAGCGTCTGATTTTGTAGCATCAGAAATGTACTTTTCACGACATATGAATCAAGGAAAATGTTTCGCACTATTTGAATTCAACGTAAGATGTTTAGTGCGAAACATATAGCCTGCTGATTTTCTATCCTTATATATATGTTAATGTGGTTTGTCCATAAAATGAATAAATTTCAGGGTATGTACATATAATTTTCTTATAAGTATATAAGGTAATCTAATATAAAGATAAGGAGCGAAAAAGTGAGTTATTTTCGTCTCTTATATTCTAATCATTAGATTTTATCACACAGGTGCACTTTACTCGCACAGGTTTATGTGATATATTTTTATATGTTCTCGCGAAAAGGGAACAACGAAGATATGTTCTGCCGGGCGAACTGAGGATGAAATTCCCAGTTGACTTCGGAGGATGGACATGATAAACTAAAGTTCCTGCCTCGGAAACAGAGCAGAAAAGCAGACAAAAAACGGAAGACAGAAAGTTACCTCAAAAAACC
>JBLNDG010000077.1:0-8353 GCA_050261415.1 Caulobacteraceae bacterium
AATGTTCCGAATAAATATACCCAAATGAATATCGTTGCTATTGATGCAATGGAAGTGGTTATAACAATCTGCCCTGCAAGCTCACCGTCCGCATCCATTTCTTTTGCCATAGTGAATGATGCAATGGCTACAGGTGATGTCATAACACCTAGTATTGCTACCATGTCTTCATTTCCTATGCCTAAATTATAAGCTATGTAAAATACAATGGCGGGAATGATGATCAGCTTTCCAACTGCTACAGCAGTCAGGTATTTTGCATTATTGCAAAGCATTTTAAAGTCAAATGTTCCTCCCAGCACTATGAATGCTAATGGTGTTGTGACTTTAGACATGCTTTCCAATGGAGATAAGATAAGGCCGGGAATTTTTATACCAATGATTATGAATAGGAATGCTAAGGTTGAGGCTATTATAGTAGGGTTTTTGACGATACCCAGTAAAACTTTTTTTATACTTACTTTTCCCCCACGATACATTTCCAAAACAGTAACTCCGAGTATGTTAAACAGGGGAATCAGATATGCGGCCAACAATGAAACAGTTCCAATATGATCATCTCCATATATAGATGCAACAATAGGTATACCGAATAAAATAGAATTGCCTCGGACTAATCCTTGTATCATTACACTACACTTTTTTTTATCTTTTACGAACTTGGGCAATACGGCAATAGAAATTAAAAAAGCTGAAATTATAGCTATATATAACAACAAGATTAAAAATAGGTTATCTTTGTTAAGTGCTTCTGTAACATCCATTTTGTATATGTTTAAAAATAGTAATATAGACATAAACACTCTGAAGATTATTTTATTCATAATGTTTAGAGAGTGATCATCTACTAAATTTTTTATCCTCATTACATAACCGGCTACCATCATAAAAAACAATGGGAAAACAACATTAATTGCAAGTGTTAAATTATCCATATCATATCATTTCATTTCCTTTAAATTAAATTAGTTTCGTTTTATCAATGGACTTAGCCTTCTGTGAATTGATCTGCATAAAAATCAAAAATCTCCCAAAATTAACACTGCCAGACACCCCATGCAAACGCTAGTCAAAGTGAAGGCAACATTTGCAGGAGACATCTGACAGTGTAATATACCTAAACTTACCCTCAGGATGCCGTTTGAATGAAATAAATACTATACAACAGTAAGGCAAGTTCTTTCAAACTTATCTGGAGCTCAATTGTTTATAAAGACGCTGCCTTCTTTTTTTTCACACTAATTTCTATAAATAAAACTGCTGCTGTTATAACTGCACCAATTACATTGGCAATAATCGGCCTTGGCATGATTAATAGTATTGCAGCTGCTGTCAGCAGTAATCTGCTTATTACTGACAATTTAACTTTAAACCATCCTCCAAGCCCAATGGCCAACACCATACAACCAATCAACGCGGTTATTAATACTAGTATGATTTTCCCGATATCACCTGCCAACAACAGTTCAGGCGAGTATGCGAAAATAAACGGAATGATAAATCCGGCAACTGCCAGCTTCATTGCTTCAAAACCTGTTTCCCACATTCCGGAACCGGCAATTCCAGAAGCTGCAAAGGTAGAAAGTGCAACCGGTGGTGTTATGGTAGAAAGTGCGCCAAAGTATAAGATAAAGAGATGGGCTCCCATCTGCGAAACACCCATTTGCACAATGGCTGGAGCAACCAATATTGCAAGAACCATATAAGCAGCAGAAGTTGGCAATCCCATGCCAAGCAGCAGGCTGGTAAGCATAGCAAGAATTAATGCAACAATCAAATGACCGTTAGACAAATCAACAATTATACCGCTTATTTTTAATCCAAGGCCTGTCATATTCAGGATGCCCATTACTACACCTGCCAATATACATGCTGCCGCAATAGGTGCAATACCCGATGCCGCATCTTTCAATGCCCGGGCAAACCGCTTTAAATTCATATTCTCACGGTTTTTGATAAACCCAATTATCAATGAAACAATAATTCCAAAAAATCCGGCCTTTTGTGCGCTGTAACCGAGTATCAACATACCCATTAATACGACCAGCGGAATAAGGTAAATCCATCCGTCTTTCATTATCTTGCCCGCTTTTAGGCGTTCATTTTCTGGAGTAATCGGAACCTGCCTCTTGTTTGCTTCCACATACACTGACATGGATAAGGTTACATAATAAAGTATTGCTGCAGGAAATGCTGCTATTGCAATTTTACCATAATCTATTCCTGTCATTTCCGCCATAAGAAATGCTACAGCCCCCATTACCGGCGGCATAATCTGTCCCCCGTTCGAGGCAACAGCTTCAACGGCCCCGGCAAACGCAGGCTTGAATCCCACCTTTTTCATCAGCGGAATAGTAAATGTACCGGTCGTTACAACGTTTGCCGCTCCCGACCCATTGATTGTTCCCATCAGCATACTGGAAAAAACTGCAGCCTGTGCCGGTCCCCCGCGTACTCTGCCTGTCAATGCAAATGCAATATTAACAAAGAATTCTCCGGCACCTGTCATATCCAGAATTGCTCCAAACAGCACGAACAGGAATATGAATTGTGCCGAAACATAAAGTGTTTGTCCATACAATCCATCGGATGAAGTATATAAGTAAGGAGCAATCCTTGTTAAGGTAAATTTAACTGTTTTGAATACACCTGTTAAGTTGTTCCCAAGTAAAGCATATAAAATAAACAAAATTGAAATTATCGGCAATACTTTTCCTATTACACGACGGGCGATCTCTAATGCAAGAACTATTGCAACAATAGAAAGAACCTTCTCAAAACTTGTATACACTCCTGCCGTTTCAACAAATCTGTCTTGTAATACTATCTGGTACCAGGATAAAAATATGTTAGTTACCGCTAAAACAAAATCAATGATAATTCCGCCCTTGAACTTAAGTGGTCTTGTAATAATAATGTATGTTCCTATCAAACCCCAGTGAATAGCCGACTGTTCATAAGCCGGCATAACGCCGATGGATGCAGAATACATATGGAATAAAGCCAATCCTATACTTATTATTAGTACAAGTGTATCAGCTATTTTTAACAAACCTTTTTTATCTGGAGACCCATTCGCAATTGTTTCCATTGTATACCTCCGATCAACTACACTCTATTATTGGATTCCAGTGCATATATACAACTTTTCAATAACATGGCACAATGTCCATCAAGGTCGAAATATAATGATAGAACCAGACCTTGATGGTCATTGCATCATAATACTTTAAATTACTGTCATCCTATTATGTCTTATTATTTAAGCACTCCTATTTCCTTGAAGTATTTAGCTGCGCCTGGGTGAAGCGGTGCACTTGTCTTGACAGCGGTTTCGGGAGTGATTTCTTTTGCAACGACATGAGAATCTTTATATTCGTCATAGTTTTCGAAAGCCTGTTTTACAAATTCATATACAACATCTTCGGGAACGTCGTTATTAACGAATATCTCAGTCATAATCTTAAAAGTATTTATGTCCTTGTCTGTTCCTTTGTAGGTTCCGGCAGGTATCTTATATGGGATAAAGTAAGGTCTCTCTGCTGCTATTTTATCGATTATCTGCCGGTCAACGTCTACAAGCTTAACATTGCCTGTTGAAGTTGCATTGATCATTGCTGAAGTAGGGATACCTGCAACAAAGAATGAAGCATCAACCTCTCCGTCAGTTAACTTCTGAAGCCCTTCATCAAATGACAGATAGTAAGGAGTTATATCCTTTTCAGGGTCAATTCCATAAGCAATAAGTATTGCTTTTGACATTTCAACTATTGTTGTACTTGGTGGTCCCAAAACAACCTTTTTCCCTTTTAAATCCCCATAGGTTTCAATTCCGGAGCTCTTTAAAGTAGCCATCTGTCCTGCACTCATATACAAAGACATCACGCCTGATATATTAAGCTTTCCTGTTTTTTCATACATATTTGTCCCATTAGCAGCAAAATATACTCCATCTGAATTCGACATACCCATTTGAATATCGCCGCTATTAGCAAGGTTAAGGTTTTCCACGGATCCTTTTGAAGGCTGCGCAATTACATTAATAGTCTGGGAATTGTTGTTAATAGCAGATGCCATTGCAGCTGCAATTACATAATAGGTTCCTGCAGTTCCTCCGGTACCAATTACAACATCCTGCTTTTTCGCCGGTTTAGTTCCGCTTGGTGCAGCAGCCCCACCTGCCGGTTTGTTGGAACAGCCTGTTAGAAGTACTGATAAGATAAGTACAGTTGCCAGTATAACGCTCATTACCTTTTTTTTCATTATTAACACCCTTTCTAAAATGAATTATTAATGCCTATTATCTTTTTATAGAAATTTTATTACATTAAAATGCTCTTACTTTTTGAGCATTTCAGTAACCCATGAAGGTGCAATATCGGGAAGTTCTTTTCCTTCTTGGCGGCACTTGGCATAATTGTCAATTGCTTCATCACGCTTCTTCTCATACTCTGCTTTCTTTTCAGCTTTCTCAAGCACCTCAAGAATATTCTCCCTTGGTACAACAGTTACTCCATCGTAATCACCGACTACCAAGTCCCCTGGATTTACTGTAACTCCTGCACAGTAAACAGGAATATTGATTTTACCCGGGTTTTTCTTATCAGGGCTGCGCTGCATAAAACCCTTGGAGTATACAGGTAGGCCTAATTCCTTTAATCCTTCTTTATCCCTCACGTAACCATCAATCACAATACCATTTAAACCGATTGCTTTTGCTGCTCCAACCATCAGGTCTCCCATATACGCCCTTTCGGTATATGCTTTTCCATCCACCACCAGGACATACCCGGGTTTACCCTGGTAAATAGCCACATGAATAGGCAAATTATCTCCATCTTCGGTGGCTACAGTATATGCAGTTCCAATAACTCTCATAGAGGAATCAACAGGCATCATGGAAGCGTCCATACAACCGTTACGTATTATCCCCATACCGTTCATACCGTCACATAGTTGAGCGGTGTTCAATTTAGAAGCACGGTCAATTATATCCTGCGGTATCAGTTCCGGAAGAGGCTTATAGTTTTCATTGTTCATTTTTATCCTCCTTTTAATACAGTTCCGGTCCGGCAGTTGGGAAGAAATTTGCGAAGCTTTCAGCATATTTATAGGTATTGTCCCCTGAGACTCTTCTTGCATGATTGCCACGCATAAACGCACGCTGTGTATAATATTCGATCAAATGGCTTTGTGCCTTGAAACATTTCATAGCAGCTATTTTCTGTTCATAAACATCTGTGATGTCAATTATACTATTAGGTTTAAAATTGCTCATTTCTGTTTGATGCGGTTCAAACCCGAATATCCTCATTTGCTTTGTGGTTTTAGTACCTTCTATTCTCACACCGCTTGAATTGGCCATTACACTGCATCTAAATACAAAGTCACTGACAGCGTTGTGATCCGGATTCAAATAGTCAAATCGGTCATGAGTAATGATAATATCCGGCTGTACCTCGCGGATTTTCCGTACCATGCGTTCTTCATGCTCTGAATTGAGCACCATAGGATAATCTACAAGGTCCCAGAACTCAATGTTTTTAATATTTAGAATTTCAGCAGCAGCCAATGTTTCACCCTTTCGGATTTCTTTAACGGATTCTGCAGTAGCGCCAGGTTGTTTCCACAAATCATTAGACTCACCGCGAACGCCGAAGCTTAATACTACTACAGTCACTTCTGCTCCCTCTTTAATATATTTTGCAATTGTACCGCCTGAACGCCAAACATAATCAGCGGCATGGGCACTGACAACCAACATTTTTTTACCTTTGATCATAGTAATAATCTCCTTTACATTCCAAATACACATGTCTTTTTGCACATAGCAAATTATCCGACCAATGCTGTACTATTATCTACAGTCATCTTTCGGACTTCCTTCTCTGTAAAACCATTTTCATATAGTTTAGTAGCAAATTCCAACATACCTTCATCAGGATAAATTGCGGTTTTTTGTCCAAGATCCGTGCCAATAATCACCCTATCAGCCCCAAGAGCACGAATCTGTTCCAGTGTAGTTTCAAAATCAACTTTGCCGGTTGCAAAGGTAGTGTAGCAATGCTCCATATATGCACCATATTTAGCAAGTTCCTTTTGCTCATCAATAGTATAAAATGTAGTAGGGAAATCGACATGAGTAATGATTATCTTGCCCACCTTGCGCTCGTGAGCGGCTTTAACCAATGCGAATGTTTCTTCGTGGGATGAATGGCTGGTTGCAAGAATAATATTTCTCTTTGCAATAACATCTATTACGTCATAAACTTCATCTTTTAGTTTTCCATTTTCATCCAGCAGTTTTATAGTTGGTGTCTTTATACCGTCTTCTTTAAGCTGTGTAATAATCTGCGCCCAATAAGGAAGTTTTTTATTCGGATCGCCGTTAAATACATGAGAAAGTTCATATTCAGAATCACAAGTAGGGAACCATACTATTTTTGTACCTGCACGAACTGCCATTTCCACTGCTATAGGGTTTATCCCGCCTGCAGAACTATTTAACGTGATAGCACCAATTGCATGACATTCCGGATATAACTTATTAATTAGCGCTGCTCGCTCAGCAGTGCAAAAATAATGCGACTTAATTGCATATCCTGCCATGCCTGCATCAATGATACGCTGTGCCATCTCTAAATCATCCATTTTCCGTGGAAGTACATCTGGTGCTGAATGCACATGTAAATCATATGCACCCCTAATTAGATCTTTCATTAATCTTAATCTCCTTTCCGGTATCTATAGAAATTGTTGAACAATATTGTTTAATAATTCATTTTCAGTATATCACGCTAACATTTTCTTTGTCAATTCGAATCTGAAAATTCATATGTTTGCGCCATGGAAATGTTAAGCATAATTTCCAATGATTAATAAAGCAGTATGCACATTGCTATTCAAAGTACAATAATTCACTATATAACAACCTTTCGATCCATAAATATTTACAAGAACCCACCTGAGTATGTAACAGACATATCAAGTTCAGCTTGACAAAATCTGTATTCATGCTATTATTGACTTATAATATTGCTCAACAATTTTATATTTTTTAAGTATATATTTTGAATATAATTAGTAAAGAGGAGTTTTTATGGCAAACCAGACAATGGAAGTATACGAATCAATAAAGAATAAAATACACAAAGGTGAGTATTCCCCTTCCGAAAGTCTTCGGGAACAAGATCTTGCTAATCAGTACGGCGTCAGCCGAAACACAATAAAAAAGTCTTTATTGCTGCTTGAAAAGGAAGGACTTGTTACTATTGAAATGAATAAAGGGGCCAAAGTGAGATCTTATTCATTGGAAGAAGTATTGGAATACCTGGAATTAAGAGCACATTTGGAAGGATTTATAATTCGCAGAGCTGTACCAGCTTTTTCTGAAGAGCAGATATCCAAATTGGAAGAAATGCTTAAGATTATGAAAAAGCACTACGATAATAACGAATTAGTGCAATACTCGCAGTGCAACCTGGCTTTTCACCAAATAATCTACGATGCTTGTCCAAACCGCACTGCTGTAGATATGACTGTCAATCTAAAAAACCAAATGCGTAAGTATAATACTAAAACGATTCTTATTCCAGGCAGGAGCAGTCAGTCTTATGCTGAGCATTCTGCAATTTTAGAAGCAATAAAGAACCGGGATGATGAATTAGCCGAAGCGCTTATGCTTCGCCATGTTAATAGTGTCCGTAGAATATTTCAGGAGAATTATTCACTCTTATTTTAATTATTTAATTCAATTACAAAATATAAAATATCCAAAGCCTTGAATTTCAATGCTTTGGATATTATTATTTTAAAACTTATTTACCTTTTTGCACCAAATATTCTAGCAGGTGCCCCTGGCTCCGTTTGCATATACTGTGAAGCCCTTCTGGAGCCATCCCTTATAATAGTCTATTTCAAAAAAGTTGACTACATCGGCGATTTCCCTTTCCACCGAGAAGGACTTCCCTCCTGCTTCCATCACCACATCATTACCCTCCGGTTCACCCTGAACCAGTCCAAAATATGGACCTGATCAGCCATAGCCCTGAAGAACGATCTTAAGTTTTTCTGCATTTAGCTTTTCAAACTCTGCAGCAGCTTTCTCCGTAATTCTTATTTCCATATTGACACTCCCTTTTAAATACTACCCATACCCCCATATGGTATATCTATATTATATGCCAAACGTCAGGTATAATCAAGAATAGTTTTTAAAAAAAAAGCCAAAAAATAAATGGTGCGCCTGAAGGGAGTCGAACCCCCGGCACACGGATTAGAAGTCCGTTGCTCTATCCAACTGAGCTACAGGCGCATGTTTGGAGCGGGTGAAGGGAATCGAACCCTCGCGATC
>JBLNDG010000078.1:0-25751 GCA_050261415.1 Caulobacteraceae bacterium
AAGGAACTTTTTTATCCTGCTGTCAATAAGATATGGGTTCTCTGCATGGACTGCTATCAAAGCACCGGTTTCTTTTGACCTTTCCAATGTTGCGGCAATTACTCCGTCATCAACCATCATATCCTTATAAACCATATAAAGCTTAAAGCTTGGAACGCCAAACTCCACAGAAGCCTTGAATTCATCAAGAATTTCCTCAGTCAGGTCAGTGATTGCAACGTGGAAAGCGTAATCGACACAAGCCTGGGGTTCAACATATTTAAATCTGTCCCGGACTGCTTCAACAAGTCCCATACCTTTCCCCTGGACAGCGAAGTCAAAAACCATCGTTGTGCCACCGCAGGCGGCAGCCCTAGTACCAGCCTCGTAGCTGTCTGCTGAGACAGTTCCCGCCGAAGGTGTCTCAAGATGTACATGGGCATCAATGGCACCCGGCAGCACTAATTTGCCTGTCGCATCAACTACAAAATCGCTTTCCAGCTCCACATCCTTGGAAATCACTGCAATCTTTCCATTTTTCACGGCAACATCGGCCTTATATGACTCCGATGCAGTAACGATTGTCCCATTTTTTATTACCAAATCCATACGTTCACTCACAAAAAGCACTTCCTTTTATCTAATTCTTTTTGCAATTATATAATACCATACTTATCCAATATATGTACCTTTTGTATCTGATATACAGCAAAAAGGTATGAAGTAAGCCTTGCCCATATACTATCGAATAAAGCTGTCCTATACAGACATACTATAGTTGTCGTCGATATGACATTAGATTTTTTATAAGTCTTTAATTTTGATTTTATACATAAGGAGATGGAATAAATGACTATAGCAACCGCTGATGAGCTAATGCAAAAATTGATAGAAATAAGAAATGCTCAGAAAATATTTGCTACCTATACCCAGGCCCAGGTGGATGAAATCTTCAGGCAAGCAGCAATGGCTGCTAATAATGCAAGAATTGAGCTTGCTAAAATGGCAGTCGAAGAGACAGGAATGGGTATTGTAGAAGACAAGGTTGTAAAAAACCACTTTGCCTCAGAATACATTTATAACAAATACAAGGATGAGAAAACCTGCGGGGTAATTGAAAGGGATGAATCCTTTGGAATTGCAAAAGTCGCAGAGCCAATTGGCATAATTGCTGCTGTAATTCCGACAACAAACCCGACTTCTACTGCAATATTCAAGTCTTTGATTGCCTTAAAAACAAGAAACGGCATCATATTTTCCCCGCACCCGAGGGCAAAGAAATGTACGATAGCTGCGGCAAAAATAGTATTGGATGCAGCAGTAAAGGCGGGTGCGCCTGAGGGAATAATAGGCTGGGTAGATGAACCCTCCGTTGAACTATCACAGCTTTTAATGAGGGAAGCAGATATGGTCCTTGCTACAGGAGGGCCGGCAATGGTCCGGGCAGCTTATTCTTCCGGCAAACCTGCAATCGGTGTTGGTCCTGGAAATACTCCCGTTATTATTGATGAGACTGCAGATATAAAGATGGCAGTAAGTTCTATCCTTCTGTCAAAAACTTTCGATAATGGTGTAATTTGCGCTTCCGAGCAATCTGTAATTGTTATGGATCAGGTTTATGAAGAAACGAAGCATGAATTTCAAGCAAGAGGCGCTTATATTCTTAAAGAAAATGAAATAGATAAGGTAAGAAATATATTAGTAGTCAAGGATGCAATAAACACAACTGTTGTTGGGCAAAGCGCCTGTAAAATAGCAGGAATGGCAGGAATTGAGGTGCCGACAACCGTTAAAGTTCTTATAGGAGAAGTTGAATCAGTAGAAAAAGAAGAACCATTTTCCCGGGAAAAACTATCCCCAATCCTCGCTATGTACAGGGTTAATACCTTTGGCGAAGCCCTTAGTAAGGCAATCAGGCTTATTGAACTTGGCGGCTTTGGGCACACTTCCGTTCTTTATACTGATCAGATCAAATCAAGGGAAAGAATAGACCAATTCGGGGCTGCCATGAAAACAGGAAGGACAATTATAAATATGCCTTCATCACATGGTGCAATAGGTGATATATATAACTTTAAACTTACTCCTTCCTTAACCTTAGGCTGCGGTACATGGGGAGGAAACTCAGTATCAGATAATGTCGGCGTTAAGAACTTGCTGAATATAAAAAGTGTTGCTGAGAGGAGGGAAAACATGCTATGGTTCAGATTACCGCCCAAAATTTATTTTAAATACGGCTGCCTTAGTGTGGCACTGAAGGAATTAACCAGCTTAGGTAAGAAGAAAGCATTTATTGTAACTGATAAAGTCCTTTTCCAATTAGGTTATACCGATAGGGTTACCAATATTTTAAACGAGCTTGATGTTAGCTATAAAATATTTTCTGACGTTGAACCCGATCCAACACTTTCTGCTGCTAAAAAAGGAGCTCTGGAGATGGAAAGCTTTAAACCTGATGTGATTATCGCAATAGGTGGAGGTTCTCCTATGGACGCTGCAAAAATTATGTGGGTGTTATATGAGTACCCGGAAGTCAGATTTGAGGACCTTGCAATGAGGTTTATGGATATCCGGAAGAGAGTCTATACTTTCCCTAAAATGGGAGAAAAGGCCATGATGATTTCTATTCCAACCTCAGCAGGCACAGGATCAGAAGTTACACCTTTTGCAGTTATCACAGACGAAAAAACCGGAATTAAATATCCTTTGGCTGATTATGAGCTAACACCTAATATGGCTATTATTGACGCAGAACTAATGCTTAATATGCCGAAGAGTCTTACTTCCGCTTCAGGTATAGATGCTCTGACCCATGCTATTGAGGCTTATGTATCGGTCCTTGCCACCGAATACACAAATGGATTGGTTCTAGAATCCATAAGATTAATATTCAAGTACCTGCCTCAGGCATATAATGAAGGTCCTAACAATATTAAGGCAAGGGAGAAAATGGCCCATGCATCAACCATAGCCGGTATGGCCTTTGCAAATGCATTCCTGGGGGTATGCCACTCAATGGCACATAAGCTTGGTGCAATGCACCATGTGCCGCATGGAATTGCCAACGGAATTCTAATTGATGAAGTTATAAGATTTAATGCGGTTGATGACCCGAGAAAACAGACTGCATTCCCGCAATACAAATACCCGAATGCAAAAGAGAGATATGTTGAAATTGCTGATTTTCTACACTTGGGTGGAAATAGCGAGGATGAAAAGGTCGACCTCTTGATTAAAGCAATCGATGATTTAAAAAGCAAGGTGAATATACCAAAGACAATCGGTGAAGCGGGTGTTCCAAGAGAAAAATTTTATGCGACCCTTGATGAAATGTGTGAATCAGCCTTTGACGACCAATGTACAGGGACAAATCCAAGGTATCCCTTGATCTGTGAGATAAAGCAGATGTATATAAATGCTTATGAAGGAACTCCAGGTAAAACGGATGATATATGCGATAAAATATTATGCGGTGAAGGTAATAATGGATATTAAGTGGTTATGTTAATCATGAGAGGCGTTATACCAGAGGTTTATGACATTTTAGAAGGTTGCGGGCAAATGCCCACAACCTTCTATTGTATTTCAGTTTCCCACATTATATATATTCGTATTTCTAACAGCCGTATCCGAATTGTACCTTTTAGTTACTTCTATCATGGCTTTTGCCGTATCCAGTACAGTTATTACACCGATATTTTTTTCTATAGCAGCCCTCCGCATTATAAAGCCTTCCCTTTGCGAATCCTTTCCTTTGGTAGGCGTATTTATGACAAGATCGACCTTCATGTTCTTTATTAAATCCAGTATATTCGGTTCTTCCTCTTTTAGCTTCCTGACCACTTCAACCTGCAATCCTGCCTGCTGCAGGAATTTCGCAGTCCCACTCGTACATACCAGGCTATAACCAAGCTCTTTAAGTTCCTTTGCCATACTCAGAAACTCTTCCTTGTCATGATCATTAATTGTTGTAAGTATTGCCCCCCTGGTATTTTTTACAAGCATACCCGCAGCTAAAAAACCTTTATATAAAGCCTCATAAACATCTGTTCCAACTCCAAGAACCTCACCGGTAGACTTCATTTCAGGACCTAGAGAGACCTCAACGCCGGACAGTTTTTGTGTAGAAAACACCGGCACCTTTACAGCTACAAGCTTTGGCTCCTTGTATATATTTATACCGTATCCCAAACCACCAAGTTTTTCCCCCAGCATGACTCTTGTAGCAAGCTCAACTATCGGAACTCCGCTTACTTTGCTTATATACGGCACTGTCCTGCTGGCCCTTGGATTTACTTCAATAACATAAAGCCGCTCCTTGTATTCGATAAATTGTATGTTTATCATACCCTTTATCCCTATACCTAAAGCAAGCTTCCTTGTGTACTCCAGTATTTTTTCCTTCATAACGGGTGAAACATTTTGTGTGGGATAAACCGTTATACTGTCTCCCGAGTGTACACCTGCCCTTTCCAAGTGCTCCATAATTCCCGGAATCAGTACTTCTTCTCCGTCACATATTGCATCCACTTCAATCTCTCTTCCCATAAGATACTTGTCAACCAGTACAGGATTTTTTCCGTCCCTTTCAAAAGCATTTTGGAGATAATGCCGTAGCTCCTCTTCTGTATATGTTATCTCCATCCCTTGCCCTCCCAGTACATAGGACGGTCTTACGAGTACCGGATAGCCAAGTTTCTCAGCTTCAGACAATCCGGTATCCACCGAGCGGACAGCTATCCCCTTCGGCCTTTCAATACCGAGTACCTCGAGCAGTGCATCAAACTTCTCCCTATCCTCAGCCATATCAATTTGTTCCGAATTTGTTCCAAGTATCTTGATATTTTTCTCCTTCAGAAACCCGGCAAGCTTTATGGCTGTCTGCCCTCCGAACTGAAGGATTACTCCTTCCGGTTTTTCCTTGTCGATAATATTTAGAACATCCTCTTCTGTAAGGGGTTCAAAATAAAGCTTGTCCGAAATATCAAAATCCGTACTTACTGTTTCAGGGTTATTATTGATTATTATTGTTTCTATGCCCATTTTTCTAAGTGCCTTGACAGCATGTACAGAGGCATAATCAAATTCTATTCCCTGCCCGATCCTTATAGGTCCGGAGCCTAATACTACTACCTTCCGTTTATCACTGACCGTTACTTCGTCATAATCATTGTACGTAGAATAATAATATGGCGTCAGGGCTTCAAACTCTCCTGCGCAAGTATCAACCATATTGTAAACAGGTGTAATATTCCATTTCATTCTAAGCTTCCAAACTTCATCAGGGCTTACTCCAAGCAAATCACCTATACCCTTATCGGAGAAACCTGTCTTTTTCAGTTCCACCAGGAATTCCCTGGATAGCATATCTATTGTACAAGACTTCAACTTTTCTTCTTTCTCAACTATGTTCTTTATTTTCTTTACGAAAAAGGCATCTACCCCAGTCACTTTTGTTATCATCTCAATCCGGTAATCTCTTCGTACCATTTCAGCCAAAGCGAATACTCTTTCATCATCAGGGGATATTACCTTTTCTTTGAGTTCTTCCAGGCTTAGCTTTTTCATCGCTTTATGTTCCAAGTTATATATGCCGAGCTCCAGTGAACGTATTCCTTTCAGAAATGCTGCCTCAAAGTTGCTGCCGATTGCCATTACCTCACCTGTGGCCATCATCTTTGTTCCTAAGTGCCTGTACGCATCCCGGAACTTGTCAAAAGGCCATTTTGGGATCTTTACTACTATATAATCCAGAGTCGGCTCAAAACAAGCATATGTCTTTTGCGTCACTGCATTTTTTATTTCATCAAGGCCATACCCTAATGCAATCTTTGCTGCCACCTTGGCTATAGGATACCCCGTAGCCTTGGATGCCAAAGCTGAAGAACGGCTGACTCTGGGATTTATCTCAATTACAGCATATTCAAAGCTGTTAGGGTTCAGCGCAAACTGAACATTGCAGCCGCCCTCAATTCCAATAGCATTAATTATATCAATGGAAGCGGTCCTGAGCATCTGGTATTCCTTATCAGAAAGAGTCTGGCTGGGAGCAACCACTATGCTGTCCCCTGTGTGTATTCCCACCGGATCAATGTTTTCCATGTTGCATACGCATATGCAGCTTCCTTGTTTATCCCGCATAACCTCATACTCAATTTCCTTCCAGCCCTTTACGCTTCTCTCAATAAGCACCTGACCTATTGCACTCGCACTAAGCCCCTGTTCAAGAATAGTTTCCAGCTCTTCTTCATTATCAGCTATACCGCCGCCTGTACCTCCTAACGTATACGCAGGCCTTACTATGACCGGATAACCGATTTTTTGGCTGTATTCTTTGCCCGACTTCATATCCGTTATAATTTCACTTTCTATGCATGGCTGTCCGATTCTTTTCATTATCCCTCTGAAAAGCTCTCTGTCCTCACCCTTCTTAATAGCTTCTATAGGTGTACCGATAACCTTTATATTATATTTTTCCAATATTCCCTTCTCAGAAAGCTCCACCGCAAGGTTAAGCCCTGTCTGACCTCCCACGCCTGCCAGCAGGCTGTCCGGTTTTTCCTTCTCTATAATCTTTTCAATAAAGGAAACAGTCAGTGGCTCTATATATATCTTGTGTGCTACTTCCCTATCTGTCATAATTGTTGCCGGGTTGCTATTCGCCAGTACTACTTCTACGCCCTCCTCCTTCAGAGCTTCACAGGCTTGAGTCCCTGAATAGTCGAATTCTGCTGCCTGCCCTATAACTATGGGTCCCGAACCTATAACCAAAACCTTCTTAATATCTTTATTTAACGGCATATTAATCCCTCCAATTCAAAACCTAAATGTACATTTGCAGAAACTGATCAAAAATATTGTTTGCATCCTTTGGTCCGGGGCTTGCCTCCGGGTGGAACTGCACGCAGCATATTGGCAAAGTTTTATGCCTCATGCCTTCCACAGTCCCATCGTTCATACTTATATGTGTTGCTACAGTACCTTGCGGAAGTTCTTTTACATAATACCCATGATTTTGCGATGTAATATATATCCTATTTTCTTCAAGAGCCTTCACAGGATGGTTGCAGCCCCTATGCCCAAATTTCAGTTTCGCCGTCTTTCCGCCCAGAGCTAGGGCTAAAAGCTGGTGTCCCAGGCATATCCCGGCAATAGGCTTTCTCCCTATAAGCTGCTTTAGATTTTTTATTACTGGTATCAAATCAACAGGGTCCCCAGGTCCGTTGGAAAGGAAAATCAAATCAGGATTTACATTTAGAATCTCATCATAAGATGCACCGGCGGGGAATATGGTCATTTTGCAATTTCTTCGCTTAAATGAATTGATAATGTCGGACTTTATCCCGAAATCCATAATCGCTACATGCTTTCCAGTACCCGGCATTGTATAGCTTTTTTTAGCAGTTACATTAAATACGGCATCTGTATTACTAAAAGACCGGAGTTTCTCTTTTATTTCGTTTTCATTTAATTTATAAAGTGTTATTATCCCCTTCATGGTACCGCTATTTCTCAATACCTTGGTTAGTGCCCTCGTATCTACTTGATCCATAGCCATTATCTTATTATTTCTCAGATAGTCATTCAGTTTGATTTCACAGCGGAAATTATTAGGATAGTCACAGGCCTCTCTGACGATAAAGCCCTTTACTTTAGGCGCCTTTGACTCGGCATCCTCCAGATTCAATCCATAGTTTCCAATGAGCGGATATGTCATTGTTACTATCTGTCCATAATAGGAGGGGTCTGTAAGTACCTCCTGGTATCCCGTAATTCCCGTATTAAAAACAACTTCTCCCACCGTCTCCTGTAAATATCCAAAGGCTCTTCCTTCAAAGATCATTCCATTTTCTAATACTAATTTAGCTTTCATTTTTTCTACCCCCTAAATTACTTACCTTGTACCCAAATCATACTTATGCATAAAAATAAGGATAACAAAGAGAATAATATTCTATCTCTCCGCTATCCTTTCAAGCTCAAGTGTATTTAAATTTGCTTTGCAATGCAGCAATTTTCCCTATGCTTAATAAAATAACCATAGCTATTACCCTTTCTGGCCTCACAGGACCAAATTAAAGTTTGCTTTAATAATAAAGTTTAGTTTATAATTATGCAATTGTCAATACCTTTTTAGTAATGGAGATTGATTTATTTATATATGATAATTTCACCGGCTGTTCCATCATCAGCTTGTCCTACCAGCTTAACCTTTAATCCATATTTAGGAAATATAAGACCGGTGCTTGGAGCTTTAGGGTTCCAATAGTTGTGTGAATCATTAAACTCGGGAACTGCTTGATCTCCCTGCAAAACTTTGGCATCACCAGTATATGTATTGATATGATTAACCTCCGAACTTATTATTTTCATGCGGAGTCTTGTCATCTTCAACGCCCTCTTCACACCCATGCACTTGAGAACCATATTTCTTCACCAATGTAATAGAAATATATCCTGTTACGACCGCTAAAATGCCGAGAGCGAAAATTATCATATAGATATTTAACTTCAACATATCCGCTGCAACTTGATAGCATCCAATAAATCCAAACAGCATGAATACAAATGAGGAGGCAATTTTCATTGCTCGCTCAGATATTCTTTTGCTGATAAAACCCCCAAATACGATACCAACAGCATTGGCAATCACTAACCCAAACGTTCCTCCAATAAAAACTGCAACCGGACTTTGGGGAAACCTTGTTGCAAAGGCCATCGTTGCAAGTTGTGTCTTATCACCCAGTTCTGCAATGAAAAATGCTGCTATTACTGTCAGGACGGGGCTGAGCTTCACCCTGGTATTCTCATCCTCCCCTTCCCCCTTCTCTACTAAGGTCCACAAACCAAAAATAAGGAAGGATAATGCTGCGATACCCTGGATCCATATCTGCAGGCCTTCAAACCTGGTAATATAATTTCCAAGAGCCACTGCCGTTGAACTGAGGAGCACAATAGCTATACTTATTCCGATTAACACTTGATGGGTCTCATATTTGGTTGCAAGAGCCATGGCAAGAAGCTGCGTCTTGTCGCCCATCTCTGCCAGAGTAACACCAGCCAATGTGAATAATAATGCCAATAGGTCCGTATACATTTTCACATCCCCTTCAATCACTTTATTATAATAAAAAAGGCTTTTAACATAACCACAGCAGAATGCGGATTATGTTAAAAGTCCCATTTCCTTCGGCAAACAAAAAAGACTTTCAACACAATCCATAAACCGAGGATCATGCTAAAAGTCTCGTTTCCATAAAAGGTTACAAAGCCAGGTGAACCTCACCAGCATGTTGACTTTGTAATACAAACTACTCCCTTTTAACGCAGTGAGTATTTAATTAGTATTATTGTATAATGGTTAGAAAAAAATGTCAATGCACTGGATGTACTAATATCAACGGCTGAATCTTTCTTCAACAGTACAACAATATACTTTTTTAACCAGTCTGCTTCCACACCATCATTTAGCCTATATGCAAAAACAAATAATAATAGCTAAAATACTACTTAGGAGACAGAAATTATCTGTCCCCTAGAGATTTTACCCAATTGTTAATCTAGAGTATTGGTCCACCAAGGCCGAAGGTCCTGCTAAAACCGCCAAAGGCAATTATAGCAAGTATTATGATAAAGAAGAAGTTTTTCTCCCTGCCCATTGTTGTGCATGATGCTAAGAGTATGAACAACAGAAGCAGTATAAGGAATCCATTTTCCCCATGTTTACATTCCTTGCCAGCAGCTGGTGACACAACACCTGGTGCAGCGCAACCTGCATTTGCAAGCGCAGGGTTAATGCCTGCTCCATATCCAAATCCGTCTATCATTATTACACCTCCTCTCTTACGGCAAGGTCGCCTTCTTTCAATAATATAATATGTACATGCTTAAGCTTGGTTACACAAAAAGAGTACAATTTACTAGCATGACCAAATAGAGTCATTAGCAAATTGTACATTCATCTATTGTGACAAAATGATAAGTTTTAAGTTTAATTTGAAGCACTACTATATATTATCTAGTGTACCTTTGACTTCAAAATGCCATTATTCCATTGTATTATGTAACCTCCCTAAAAACTTGTACATATATTTATATGGGAGGTGATAACATGCCATACGGTTGCCATTCACATTACTTTGCAGGTATAACCACTATAAACCATGGTCATGCACATGAATACTCGGGAATAACTAGTTGTAACCCTGATACACCCGGCCATGTTCATTATATGTTTGGTGAAACAACTCTCGATGATGGCCATGTTCATTACTATAATATTATTACAGGTCCTGCAATAGAAGTTTATGGTGGACATATTCATTATTATGAAAGTAGTACATCGTTTAATTATGGACACGTCCATTATATGTATGGTTATACCGAAACAGCGGTATAGCTTATATATAATTTCTAAAAGATCGTATATACGATCTTTTTTTTGCCTTTGAATACCGAGAACGCGTCAGTAAACCGTATCACCATTTTTTCTTCCGGCTGCCATTGCGCGGGCTGCAGATTTAGCTACTGCATCAATTACAGACTGGCACAAGCCCTCTGTTTTTGGGTTGACAGACAATATACAGATTCTCATCATCTCAACCCTTTCTCACAATAATTTTTCATGCGTCCTTATTTACTTTGTCCTAAATTGTAACGTCTTCACTATACTTAAAAATCATATGTCGGAAATTTACTGTCCAGAATTTTCTTCAACAGTATGCGGCTTAACATCTAGCCCCCGGTTGAAAAAGATCATTGCGGCATTGGCCAGCAAAACTGCCATCGTGACGTAAAACACATTTTTAATTCCATAAGCAGCAGCTACACTGCTGCCAATAAGAGGACCTATTAAATTGCCTAAGAAAACCGAAGAGGAGTTGAACCCGAATGCCGTTGCCTGTAATTCTTCAGGAGCCTTAATTTTCACGAGTACATTCAGCGATGGTATCATACCGCCAATAAACAATCCCAGTAGGAACCGTCCTACAAGCAAAACGCCGATATTGCCGGCCAAAGCTTGTGGAATATACATGCATGCCGCTGCACTAAGCGCCAGTGTTAATACCTTACGTTGACCAATACGGTCGCCCAATCTTCCTAAGGTTGGTGCACCAATTAGATTTGCAATACCACTCATGGCAACAACTAGACCGGCAATCATAGCCAAATGTGAACCTGTGTACAGTGTTTTCGCATATATCGAAACGATAGGCTCAATACTCATCATTCCGACTTGTGTAAATATGGAAGCAATAAAGATTGGGAAGAGAGGCTTCAATTGCATAAATGTTCCTTTTTTACCGGTTGCTGCATCCACTCTTGGTTGATGCTGTTCATGTACAAATATCATAACGATAACGCTGGCAAGGACAAGTAAACCTCCCGTTAAAAAGAATACATTACTGAATCCAAAGGTTTCCGCCAGTACACCACCAATCAGCGGGCCAATCAGGTTTCCTGCAATTGCGCCGGTTTGAAGCATACCTAGAGCCTGACCGGTATGTTCATTGGGTGTAATTGAAGCTTGCAGCGAAACGGACATGGAGATAAAGCCAGAAAAGACCCCATTTAGTAACCGAAGTAAAAATAATTGCCATACCGATCCGACAGCACCCATTAATGCAGTGACTATACCCATACCAAACCCGGCACGCAGAAGCATGATTTTGCGCCCGTGCCTGTCTGCAAACCTCCCCCAAATCGGTTGAAAAATAACTGACGTAACAAATTGCGCTGAGAACACCCATCCCGACCATAGTTCAATTTCCTGCAAATTATGTACCCCAAGCTTTTCAATATATAAGGGCAGGAACGGGATCACCAGACTTATCCCGGCAGCAATAAAGAAGTCTGCGACCCATAATATCCAAAGCGTACGTTTCCAGTTCAATTAATATGCATCTCCTTGCGAACCACTATCACTTCTTAGTCATTAAGAGGATGATAAACACCCTTTACCTTTGTTATTATACCGTATGGTGCATTTTATGTATACAATTAGATAATTAGCTACCAGGTGTAAAGGAAGAATTTCATACCGGGTCTATGTCCATAAAATACAAAAGCACTGCATTCAAATGCAGTGCTTTATATGTAAGTCAATCAAATCCCAAGATGCGGGAACCCCGGGTTGAACCCTTCCGCCAACTAACATAAAATTACCCCATGGTATCTATTATATTTTTTGAAACTTTCTTCATCGGAATACCTGTATCCATGCTTTGCTTCTGAATTCTTCGATATGCTTCCTGCTCCGAAAGCCCAAATTTCTCAATAAGCAATCCTTTTGCCTTTTCAATTAACTTTCTTGTATCCATATTGGTTTTCATTTCATTGAGTTCTGCTTCCAGTTTCTGAATTTTTATCCTGCTCTTTATTAGTAATTCGACTGTATTCAAAAGCAATGCCATGCTTACAGGCCTGGTGAGGCAAACAATATCCAGGTCATCCACCTTGCTTTCCACATATCCTTTCTGGACATCGTTGGTTAAAAGGACCACAGAACAAAGATTATTTCCTGCAATGATTTTTGCCAGTTCAAGACCTGTTGTATCCGGAAGCTCATAATTTGCAATCAGGAGTGTGGGCTTAAGTGTACGTACCTTTCTTATCGCTTCATTCCCGGAAATGCAAATTTCCGATACAGTATAGCCGCTGCCAGTCAGCACTTGTTTTATTTTATTTCCCGCCTCTTCATTATTAACAGTTATAATAATCTCTGGCCGGCTCATCTCCCTCACTCCAAACCTACTTCATACAATTACCGTATCAATGTGTTAAATTTTAATATTTGGCAAGATATTGATCAATTTCCCACTTATGAACTTTTGTCCTGTACTCATCCCATTCCAGCAGCTTAGCCTCGATATACCGGTCAAAGATATGCTCCCCTAATACTTTTCTCATGAGTTCACTTTTCTTGAGCTCCTGTACAGCCTCATACAAGTCCTTCGGCAGGCTGTCAATCCCGTATTTGGCCCTTTCTTCTTCATCCATGCTGTATATGTTCGCTTCAACACTGTCAACAGGTTTTAGTTTATTCTTTATTCCATCCAATCCGGCTGCCAGCATGGCCGCAAGAGCCAGATATGAGTTGCATGAAGGATCAGGATTTCTGAGTTCTATTCTCGTACTATCACCTCTGGCTGCCGGTATCCTGATCAAAGGACTCCTGTTCTTGGCAGACCATGCAATATAAACAGGTGCTTCATACCCGGGCACCAACCGCTTATATGAGTTAACCAGCGGGTTGGTCAGCGCTGTCATGGCTTTAATATGCTTAATAATACCTGCAATATAGCTATAAGCAATTTCGCTTAGAGCCAGCTTGTCTTCCGGGTCATAAAACACATTTTTGCTTCCTTTTGATAAGGATTGGTTGGTGTGCATACCGGAACCGTTTATACCTGCTATCGGCTTTGGCATAAAACTAGCATGCAGTCCGTGCTGGTGTGCTACCGTTTTTACAACCAGCTTGAAGGTCATAATGTTATCCGCAGTCTCTAACGCATCTGCATATTTAAAATCAATTTCGTGCTGTCCTCTTGCACCTTCATGATGGGATGCCTCGATTTTAAAACCCATCTCCTCCAACATCAAGCACATATCTCTGCGCGCACTTTCGCCAAGGTCGACAGGGCCAAGGTCAAAGTAACCTGCGTTATCATGGGTGATAGTTGTCGGTATACCGTTATTATCCACCTGAAACAAAAAGAATTCACATTCCGGTCCTACATTAAAGGTGTAACCAAGATCAGCTGTTTCTTTCAGTACCTTTTTCAGCACATACCTGGGATCCCCTTTAAATGGGGTTCCATCCGGATTATATACATCACAAATCATTCTGGCAGTTCGCTCAGACTGTGACCGCCAGGGAAAAACGGCAAACGTGTTGGGGTCCGGCCTTAAATACATGTCGGACTCCTCGATTCTGACAAAACCTTCAATGGAAGAACCATCAAACATACATTGGTTGTTTAATGCTTTATCCAACATATCCGATGTAATCGAAACATTTTTAAGTGTTCCGAAAATATCAGTAAATTGCAGCCTTATAAATTTTATGTCCTGTTCTGCCACCATTCTTATAACATCATCCGGAGTATATTTTGCCATTTTTAAAACTCCTCTCTTATAAAATGTCTTTGTTAAACAAAAACAATGACATTCATTACAAGATTGCATTTCTACCTGCATAATTTGAACATCATTGCCGCCAGCTTTATTTTAACCAATTATTATACACAATTATATTCATTGTCTGGGAAAATGCAAGTAGTTCTATTAGAATTTATGCTGTTTTTTTCAGTACTATACATTAAAGAGTATCTCCCCATAAGTCGGAAACGGCCAGAATTCCCTGTCTACAATAGTCTCAAGCTTGTCAGCATCCGCACGCAAGGCAGCCATTTTGTCAAATATGCTATAGCGATAGAAATAAGCCAACTCGTAAAGGTCCTCATGTGTATCAGCCGCTGTTTCAACTGTACTTTCAAGGATTGCAATGTTTTTCTTCAGGGATGCACTCAGCTTGCACACTTCCTCCAGAAGCTCCGCTTGAGCAGATGTATCCACACTCAAGCCTGTTGCATGAATTTCATTAATCGATTCGGCAAGTTTTGCCGCATATTTGATTACAGCAGGAAGGATTTGGCGTTTTGCCATCTGCAGCATTGTCATAGCTTCGATATTAATCGTCTTTATATAGTTTTCAAGGATTATCTCATAGTGTGACTGCATTTCCACTCTGCTCAACACGCAGTGCTTTTCCATCACCTTGAGATTCTTTTCATCCAATAATGCTTTTGCAGCTTCAACAGTAGAAGGTATGTTAGGAAGCCCCCTTTTTGCCGCTTCTTCAATCCATTCTTCGGAATATCCGTTTCCGTTAAATATAATCCTCTTATTGTTAATGGCAATGTCCTTAAGTATTTTCTTTACTTCAGCGTTAACATTCTGAGCCTTTTCAAGCTTTGTAGCGATTTCCTCCAGGGTTTCAGCAACAATAGTATTCAAAACATAGTTGGCAGTGGCAATGGATGCAGATGAGCCTACCATTCTGAATTCAAACTTGTTGCCGGTAAAGGCAAAGGGAGATGTCCTGTTCCTGTCGGTAGAATCCTTAGGTAATGTGGGAAGCGTCGTCACCCCTATATTCAGTTCTCCACCTTGAATGGAACTCTTAGCTCCCCCATTTTGGGCCTGTTCAAATATATCCGTGAGTTGGTCGCCCAGGAAAATAGACAAAATCGCGGGTGGCGCTTCATTCGCCCCTAAACGGTGGTCATTGCCAGGTACTGCGGCTGCAAATCTTAACAGTTCAGCATATTCGTCAACAGCCTTTACCACTGCAAAAAGGAATATCAGAAATTGTGCATTTTTATGAGGTGTATTTCCGGGATCCAGTAAATTCAGACCGTCATTTGTTGACATAGACCAGTTATTATGCTTCCCCGATCCGTTTACACCTGCAAAGGGTTTTTCATGCAGAAGGCAGACCAACCCATGCCTTAAAGCTACTTTCTGCATGGTTTCCATAGTAAGCTGATTATGGTCCGATGTGATATTGGCTGTGGTAAATACCGATGCAAGCTCGTGCTGTGCAGGTGCAACCTCATTATGCTTTGTTTTTGCCGAAACACCGAGCTTCCACAATTCTTCGTCCACTTCTTTCATAAATGCGGAAATTCTTTCCTTTAATGCCCCGAAATAATGATCTTCAAGCTCCTGTCCCTTTGGCGGTTTTGCTCCAAAAAGCGTCCTTCCTGTATATATCAAGTCTTTACGCTTTAAATACTTTTCCTTATCGATAATAAAATATTCCTGCTCAGGCCCTACAGTTGTAATCACCCTCGTGGATGTATCATTGCCGAATATCCTTAGCACACGAAGCGCCTGCTTTGATAAGGCTTCCATGGAGCGCAGGAGCGGTGTTTTCTTGTCCAGTGCTTCACCTGTATAGGAACAGAATGCTGTTGGTATGCAAAGAGAACCGTCTTTAATGAATGCAGGAGATGTGCAATCCCACGCTGTATAGCCTCTGGCTTCAAAGGTAGCCCTCAGTCCTCCGGATGGGAAGGAAGAAGCATCGGGTTCGCCTTTTATCAGTTCTTTCCCTGAGAATTCCATTATTACCTTACCGTCCGATGTAGGCGAAATAAATGCCTCGTGCTTTTCAGCTGTTATACCGGTCAATGGTTGAAACCAGTGTGTAAAATGGGTCGCTCCCTTTTCTACCGCCCAATCCTTCATCGCATTTGCAATAACCTCTGCTACTGCAGGATCCAGCGGCAAACTTTCATCTACCGTCTTCTTCAAAGCCTTGTAAGTTTCCTTCGGAAGGCGTTCCCTCATCACTGCATCATTGAAAACATACGAACCAAAATAATCGCTCAAATTTGTCATAATCATTCCCCTTTCATATTACCATTCTTAGTTAATAATTCAGGCTGCACAAAAAGTAAAATGACGCCACAAAAAAACTGTGACGCCATTGTCATCTTTTTTATACGAAGCACCGATGCTTCTATTAAATTTCCGGTCTTCGAAATGCAGCCCCAATGTTGAAGTGATAATTAATAATATATGGTATTATATAACATAATCCTATGAATTGCAACCGTTTTTTCAAGTGCCATGTGCTAAGCTTATCATGCTCCGTTACCCGCTTAAATTACTCAATAACAATTCTATATTCCTTCAGCCAAAAATCTATTTGTAAAAGATATGCCAATAATTGGGGTGCGTTCATGAGCTGTCCGAACCAAGGTATATTGGTATCACTTTTTACAGACAGCGCCAGCTCCCTTACAGACTGCTCGTTGATAAATTGAAGTAATGGTGAGGACCGATCATCAAGCATCGAGAGTGTCAGCTTACGCACTGCGTCAATAAAATTGGGGTTATGGGTTTTGGGGTAAGGGCTTTTTTTCCTCCATAACACATCATCAGGGAGCACTCCTGCCAAAGCCCGCCTTAAAAGACCCTTCTCCCTGTTATTATAGTTTTTCATATTCCAAGGTATATTCCACACATATTCCACCAACCTATGATCACAAAATGGTACCCGAAGTTCCAATCCGGCCGCCATACTCATTCTATCTTTCCGTTCCAGCAAATTGGGCATCCATCGGGTCAAATTTAGATAAAACAATTCCCGCATCCTCGCATCTGTATAATTGTCTCCCTCAAATCCAGGCACTTCATCAATAGCCTCTTGATATCTCTCTGCAGCGTACTCCTTTGGCCGGATTAAGTTTAGAAGCTCAGGAGAATATAATTTTAAGCGTTCATTTAACCTCAAGGACCATGGGAATGTAATATTACTTGTGTCCACTTGCCTATAAAACCAAGGGTATCCGCCAAAGACCTCATCTGCGCATTCCCCTGATAATCCCACTGTTGCCTGACTTTTGATCCAACGGCTAAAAAGCATTAACGAAGAGTCAATATCAGCCATGCCCGGCAGATCTCTTGCCAAAACAGCCGGGAAAATTGCCTGAACCAATTCAGGTGTGTCAATCAAGCAAGAAGAGTGTTTGGTATCTAAATAATCCGAGACTTTTTTCACCCAGGGAGCATCAGCATTCGGTTGGAATTCGTTTACCCGAAAATGCTTATCATTCCCTATATAATCTACTGAAAAGGTGTTTATCTGTTCCTCTCTTTCTTTTTTATATACATCTGAAGCTATTGCGGTAATAGCGCTGGAATCCAAGCCTCCAGACAACAGCGTACATAACGGCACATCGGATACTAGCTGCCGCTTGATTGAGTCATAGACTAATTCCCGGACAGAATCTACAGTCTTGTCAAAGCTTTCTTCATGAGCATGACTGATCAGAGACCAATATTGCTGCGTTCTCATCCCTTTAGAGTCGACGTACATGCAGTAACCCGGTTTTAATCCAGCTATATCTGAAAAAACGCCCTGCCCTGGTGTTCTTGCAGGCCCCAGTGTAAAAATCTCCGCCAACCCCTCCCGTTTAACTTTTGTTGATACAATGGGATGTACCAGAATCGCTTTGATCTCTGAAGCAAACAAAAATGAACTCCCTTTCTGATAATAGAATAACGGCTTAACTCCAATACGGTCCCTCGCAAGAAATAATTTTTCATTTTTCGCATCCCATATAGCAAAGGCAAAAATACCATTCAGCTTTTGAAGGCATTTTTCCCCCCATTCAATATAAGCATTCAGGAGTACCTCAGTATCTGACCATCCGTTAAAGCAATACCCCTTCAAGGCCAATTCCTGCCTTATATCCTCTGTATTGTACAGTTCTCCATTGTAAACCATGGCATAGACCGCTTCACCTCTTTTGCGGATCATAGGTTGCTGACCGCCTTCCGGGTCAACCACTACCAGGCGGCGATGCCCCAAAGCAGCATGCTCGGAAAACCAGAAGCCTGATGCATCCGGGCCGCGATGAACAATTTTTTCTGCCATAGCCTTTAATACATCATGATTATTCGAGAGACTTGCGGAAAAGTCTGTCCAGCCAACAATTCCACACATAAGTATTTGCACCTCCTAAAATAAAACGTCCTAATAAAAGTCATAACAACTTTAATTAGGACGCCGTTGCCCAAATTGATTTCTATCTTAATATATGACTGGGAGGCTCTGATTGTGTTAGTATTGGTATATTTTCTGCCCTCTATATAAATTCAATATTATTTCTGCTGTTTGTAATCTTACCTGTCGACAGTTACCATATTGAACTGCGTATTAAAGGCGAGGAGGTTCGATGCCTCCGAGCTTTTATAAGCATCCAAAGTCATTACCTAATACCTAATCAACTTCCATAAAAATCCCGGGGGATCAATTTGTACTTTGTTTTGCATAGAAACGGTTTGAGACGTTTTTCCTGTTTGAATCGTCAAGGTTGCAACATCCGTTCCTGGAGCAGCCGGCAGTTTTATAGCCTTGGGATTAATGGAATAAGCTACCTTCATGCCTGGATAGCCAAAGACCTGAATCGGCTCGCTAACTACTAAATCACTTTGGGTATGCCATGGAGTGGTGATTTTGCCAAAACCGTTTTCCGGCGGCGTCAATGTATATGATTTAAACTGCGGCCGGACCTGGTCCAGAATTTGGGCATTGGCCTCCAGGGCGCTTTGCAGGTTTTGATTGGCCTTCCTGCTGCCCAACACGGCAGCGATAATATAATGTTTTTCACTTCCATCCACTACCGGTGTGGCTGATACAAAGCATCCGCCGGCATCCGTGCCGGAACCGGTTTTAATGCCCACAATACCATGTTTGCCTAGCATATTGTTTACATTATACACCTTTCCTGCAACAGGAAGGATTGCCTGGGGCATGGCGACAATTTCACGGAAAACCGGGTCCTGCATGGCTGCCTGGGCGATTTTAATTTGATCAACGGCGTTGCTCACAGTAGCCTTATCCGCTCCGCTGGCATCAGCATAGTGGGTATTGGAATAGTTCCAGGTATTTGTGAGAAATGCAAAAAATGAAAATTATAGGTATTATGCTCTGATAAATTCAAAAAATATTCGTTCATATGCTGTTAATGGAGGGATGTAAGCTCTTGCATCGGACACCAGAACATTTACTATGTACCATATAATAATAACTATCATTTTATAATTATTCTTGATTTTGGTGAATGTGTATGTTAATGTATCTGTAGAGGTATAAATAAAATATTTAAAAGAAAGAATGGGAGAGATGAACATGTATGAAATGAAAAAGGAATATTATACGGGAATAAATTTTATTGATGAAGAACACGCCAAGCTGTTTGCTATTGCCAATGAAGTCTATGAACTATTAACAAACCAGTTCATACCGGATAAATATGACTACATAATGAAATTAATCAATGAATTGAAGGATTACACCAGGTATCATTTCAATCATGAGGAAGACTATATGAACAGCATAGGATACAGGAAAATTCTTTCACAGAAGGTTGACCATGCCGATTTTATTGAAAAAATAGATGGGTTTAATTCTGATAGTATCGATGAAAATCAAAAAGAAGTTCTTTTGAAGCTGGTGGACTTTTTAAATACATGGCTTGTAGAACATATAATGAAAAGAGATAAAATGATTGCAGAATAATTGGGAGCCAGGTAATACAAAAGCACTACATCCTTTCGAATGCAGTGCTTTCTATGTTAATTCAGTTTATTATGTTGTCTCCCTCCACATACCCCTTGTATTGCCACAGTTTATACGTCGCTTTTTCACAGCTAAGGCCCCATTATTACTGTTACTCTCGTTGCAGCAGGAAAAACCGTCACCGATGCTTTATGCTATTAATGCGAATACTCTGCAAGTATTTAATTAATTGTTTATACTCAGCTTCTCCTGATATTCCTTGTTCAGCCTTTCCAACAGTTCAGGCTAATGGTAGCATTGGCCTTTTCTGCTGAAGCTAATTTTTTTGAAAACTCCGATTCAATTTTATAATAAAAACATATCTCCTAAAGTTTATTTTTATTCTGTTGATACCAAACATAATGACCTTCATCAACCTGGAAGCAAAAAATAAAAAATGGAGTATAAAGCTTCCCCTTGTGCAGCATTTTCTCTAGTGGAGCCATTTTCTTACCTCCCACGCGCTGGGTAATTTGAGCTATTTGATCTAACAACGGCGTCAAGTTCATACCAGGCAGAAGACTCGGCATCTTTTTACCATTATAGGCCAGACCGTTGCTGGCAAATCCTATTCTCATTCCCTGCCCGTTGTACTTTACGGCCACAGAGGCAATAATAGAAAGAAACTCTTCAAAAGCTTCACTTATGTAATGCTTATAAGCCTCGAGCTCGACCGGGTCTTTATATGCCTCTTCATTAACTGCAAAACCCTGGACATCAATATAAATAATCAGTTGTTCCGTAACAACAGGCTGATAAGCATTAGTTTGAAGCTTTCCTTCTTTCGCACTGGCTCTGCTTTCCCTTTACTCCCCATTGCATTGAAGGCCTAAAAACCGGTACGTTGACAGATACTAATTTAGGATATACATACACCTTACCTTCCATATCATACAGCTTTTCTATCTCAGCAAAGCGAAATCCGTCTCCGGAACGCAGTTTAACCTGTCCTATATTATAAACTCCCCTTCTTAATGCTTTACCAGTCAATGTCCAATTAATCTTCTGAAACCAAAGCAGCCACAAGAATCGTACCGTATATGCTTCGCCTTCAATATCGCCCAGACTGATCACATTATTTTTTGGGTAACTCCATTCTATCCATATTAACGGGAGCCATTTATTGTTATAAAGTGAAGCGTTTACCTGAAACTCCTCACCGGTAAATAGCCTGGATTTTGAAAGCTGCAAGCTGGGTTTGACGTTCACCAGCGACAGTTTCTTCCAAATAGTAATGACTCCAAATAAAAGCACCAAGAACGCACTTACAACAATTAACGGTATGAACCTGTACCATAGGGCAATAGGCAGCAGAACCAATATTACCTTTATTACCTGAGGCTCGAACAGTAAGCTGGTTTCCAAGGCCAGAGAGTCATCTTCATTATTATCATACTTATTTTGTGGTGACTGTTGCTCATTACTCATATCCGGACTACCTTTTCATCAGGCACGCTTACTTTTCCCTTGATTTCTTCCAGGATATCCTCTGCCAGAATGTTATTCATGTGCGCTTCCATGTTTAATATCAAGCGGTGGTTCCACACCGGCTTGACCATTTCTTTCACATCATCCGGAAGGACATAGCTGCGACCATTCAATAACGCCCATGCCTTGACAGTTTTGTACAGTGCTTTGCTCGCTCTAGGGCTTACTCCTATAGAAACAAGGGAATGATTCCGGGTCGCATTAGCTAATGCAATAATATACTCCCGTATAGAAGGGTGAATATGAACACTCATGCATTGCCTTTGCAATTCTTGAATTTCCTGTGGATTGAATCGGTTTTCTGTTTTTTCAAAAGGAATTTCATCTACCACTCGCTCAAGCATTTGCTCCTCTTCCCTTAAAGTAGGACACCCCAGCCTTAATTTCATCAAAAACCTATCCAGCTGAACTTCAGGAAGGGGAAAAGTCCCCTCAATTTCTATCGGGTTTTGTGTAGCCAATACAATAAAGGGGTTGTCCAATGCATATGTCTTTCCGTCAATAGAAACCTGTCTTTCTTCCATGCTTTCCAACAGGCTTGACTGAGTACGCGGTAACACCCTATTGATTTCATCAACCAATAGTACATTTGTAAAAACAGGTCCTTTTCTGAAATAAAATTCGTTAGTCTTTGAATATCGAACCGTCTAAAACATCTGACGGGAGCAAGTCAGGTGTACACTGGATTCTTGAGAACCTACAATCCAATCCCTTTGAAAATGCCTTAACCATAGTGGTTTTCCCCGTTCCGGGAAGGTCCTCCAACAGTACATGTCCCTGACTCAACAATGCAGTTAAAATCAGCTTTAATTCGTTTTTTCTTCCGACTATGACTTTCTCAATTTCCTGCCATAATTCATCTAATTGCTGGCTTACAAAGCCGTATGCATCATTATTGGTATTCATTCAGCTTCCCCTATACTATTTATCATTCAATGCCAATTACTAATATGATTCTTCATCTTCAATCAATATAGTGTATATTATAGCAAATAGCTATTGAAAAGTCATGGATATTTTAGCTAATGCAAAAGCCTGTGATTGATTCCCAATAACAGGCTTTCTTATGTAAATTCAATATTATTTATGGTGGAGGCTAGAGGAATAGAACCCCTTCGATCCGTTCGTATGGGGCATTCCCCCATACGACGGATGCAAACATTCTATCCCCCTCTTCGAGTGATCTTCTGTTGCCCTTTTATCTTTAGTTTTATTTGCCGGTATTTACGAATATCGGATTTGAGTATAACCACAAATCTGCATAGGCTTTAGCCGCATCGTTAGAACCCATCAGTTCATCAATAAAAGGAATTTCCTGAACGCATGCCGTCAACAATCGCTCCAGCCTTGTTTTCAGTAACATAGGTATAGCTTTTTGCATACTCGCCGGGCCAGAAATCCGAATCAGCGTTATCGTGGAAATCGGAGTTGACAAATACCCAGAAATGACGTCCTTCACCCAGGAGTGCATCCCAGAGGCCGCCTACTTTTGCTGTCATGTAGTCTGCACCGCCGTATGTACGTGCCTTGGCAAAATCTTTGTTATAATTCTTCGTATCGGCCGGGTCGCTGCTGAAGTTGCCATAGCCGCCTCTATCCTTTTCCTTCTGGTGCCCCGGGAAACCTTCCATTCCGAAGCAAACATCGGGAGCGGCATTATTCAGGTCACGGATGTCGGCTATAGTATATTTTAATTTTCTTGAAGGGTGGTTCAACAGGAAGTAACCGCTGCTCTTATAGTTGGTCTGGAGCCATTTTGCGCCTGCTACGGCATCTGCATGCGTGGTATTGGTCTTCGGCAGACCTTCAAAGCTCCTGCTGGTATCCAAATCACTCTGGTCGAACTGGTACTCAAAATCGCTTATAGGTTTCGGGCTGTTGGCAACAATTGCAACGCTGGCGTGCTCATGCGTGGGAACATTCCATTCAACTCCCTGAAGGAGAATCTTGTTTGCATATTGCTGCTGAAGCTTCTGGACGACAGGAAAGGAGTAATCCCTGAGGGTGATCCATCTCCAGATCGTGTAGTCCACATTTTTACCTGACACATCCAGGAGTTGACTGCCAGTCGGGCAGACAAACTGGTCGCCAAGAGGATCTCTGGTAGATGTCCCTCCATGCTCGGAATTTGCCATCCAATCTAGGCCGAAATCTACAAATGCATTTTTTACTACATCAGCTTCTGTCTTATTTCCATCCGTCAGATAGGTATGCGTGTGGAAATCTCCTGCGACATATCTGCCGGCGGGTGATTTCGCAGTATTCTCTGCCCATGTTCCGGTGCCGGCAACCATACTCAATAGTAATACGAAGGAAAAAAACATAATCAATTTCCGCGAATTTTTTGTTTTCATAATCCATAACCTCTCTTTTTTTATTTTGACTATATATTAAAATAAAAATGTTAAAGACGCTAAAAGAATTGGTGTCGACGGCTTATCCAGGTAAAAATAAGCAATAGTACCAGTCGTCATCGAACCTTTCAAATATGACTCCATCATCTATTAAATAAATATAATTAGTATAAAACTCGCGACATACAGTATCAATTGGCTCGACTAAAAGATGATTTTGAGAGAGTGCAGCGTCGTATCGACACAGCTGTTAAAGAAAAGCCATCTGGAGAAGAAAGCAAGTATTCATAATGCGTCAGTTACCTCAAAGCCACACCCAATCCCAAGGTGCGGGAAACCCCGGGTTGAACGAGCAGGCAAACCTAGACTTCCTCATTGTTTTTCAATACTCTTGATCAATTTAATTTTCCTGCTTTCACTACAGGTGCCTGGCGTTGGAAAAGGTATGCCTACAGCGGCCTTTTCGATCTAAATAAGAAAATAAAGGACTATTCCAAGGAGGAGCTTGATTTATTCCTGTATTCCCCTCAAATCAAGCTTAAAAACCCACCTGCCCAATGGCCCAAATCCGCCAAATTTGAAGGGATTTACCCCAGAATGTACACGAGTATAATAAACACCAAAGAAGGTAAGCTCCATCAGAAAACACTGGACAAAATGATAGCAACCCACATATGCCCGGAATGCGGCGGCTCAAGACTAAATGAAAAGGTACGAAGCTGTAAAATAAACGGCAAAAATATTGCCGGTGTTACCGAAATGTCCATACCTGATGTAATAGAATTTGTAAAAACCATAGATAATTATCTGGCGCAAGACTTGAAAAGGGAGCTCACAAAACGTCTTACAGCCTTGATGGAAATCGGCCTTGGATATCTCTCCCTGAACAGGAGCATTGGAACCTTATCCGGTGGTGAAGCTCAAAGGATAAAAATTGCCAAGTACATCAATTTAGCCTTGACGGATATTGTCTATGTGCTTGATGAACCCAGTGTAGGCCTTCACTCGCATGATATAAAGCTTCTGAAAGACTCCCTCATCAAGCTGAGAAACCATGGAAACACAATTTTGATTTTAGAGCACCACAGGGAAATTATAAAAATAGCAGATTATGTAATTGATATGGGACCAAAGGCAGGAATCCACGGCGGTGAAATAATATTCAAAGGCACATATCTCGAACTTGTAAATTCCGATAACCTTACCGAAAAACTGATAAAAAACAAGGAGCCGCTTAAAGCAAATTTACGGAAGCCGGCTGATTGGTTTTTTATTGAAAATGCTGATCTGCACAACCTGAAGAATATTTCTGCTAGACTCCCATTAGGTGTCCTAACAGTGATTGCAGGGGTTGCAGGCTCCGGTAAAAGCTCTCTCATGGAATTCTTCCGATTTAGTCCTTGTTATTATTCCGATAGATTTATAACCCTTCTCCCTATATGTTTTTATATCCTCAATAATTCTTTCTTTTATAGCCTCTTCATTTGAAAAGTCACTGACTAAAGGTTCATCTCCGTGTCTTTCTACTGATTCATCAGTAATTTCCCTATTCGGCAGCATTCTTGAAAACTTTTTAATCTCCATTGTAGATCTATAGCTTTTAGCTAAATTTATTACGCAGGTATTATCCTCTGGGAATATGTGAGATATATTATTATATTCACTTACATTCATGAATGGGTTTATAGATTGATTAAGATCACCCAACATAGTTATGCCGGCATGATTAAAAAGCTGGTAGAAAATTTCATATTGAAGCGGTGTATAATCCTGAGCCTCATCAATAATAACGT
>JBLNDG010000079.1:0-7300 GCA_050261415.1 Caulobacteraceae bacterium
ACCTGCATGAATTCTCATTTTCTTTCCCCTCCTAACGAGCTGATTTTTGAACTGAATGTAAAAAGGCTGCAAATGAACATCAATCACTTGCAACCTTATCTTAATAGATGCGTCAAAAATACGCCTAATAGGCTGTTAACACTAAAATAATATTTAAAGGTGTATGAAGATGTTCATTGCAAGAATTCCAAAATAAGGTAGACCAAAAAAGCTTGCAGAAGCGGTAGTCCTTAACCTTATTTCTATTCAGTTCAGATGATTAAACCAAATAACGGAGCCTCATTGCAATGCGCATTTTGACACCTCTTTCCAATATATTAAGCTAATAATAACATATTTCTTGTTTATTTACAATAGCACTGCTCTATGGAGCCACGGACTTTATCAAGCGAAATTGTAAACAAAACCGAAATCAATGTAATTAATAAAGTGGCAGACAGTATAGTCCAGTGCACCTCAGCCTTGCTCAAGATAATTCCATAGACAAGTGCGCCAAAGGGCATACCGCCCTTGCTTATCAGCCCAACAATTGAAAATATCCTTGACATATATTCGTTGGGTGTCGCTTTTTGGATGAAGGTCTGCACCGGGACATTGATAAACATGACGGCGATGCTTAAAAAGCATAGCACTCCCGCCAGCAAGGAAAAGTACAAAACTGTATTGTTCCCCAGTATTGATACGCTGTAAGGAAAAAGCAAAGCCGAAAAGACAAGCATTGTACCCATTAGCAAGCTGCAACCGATTATTAGGGACTTGTTCACCTTGTCCTCTTTACCGAACAGCACACCAACCAGAATGCTTCCTAGCAGCGCTCCCAAAATCATTGCCATTTGCAGGTACCCATATTGTGTATCTGTATATTCCAGCTTGGTTCTGAAAAACAAAGGTAACACTACAGTAAATATAGGCTGAATAAAAGCATATATTACCAGGAAAAAGGTACAGAACTTGCGGATTGCTATACTATTCAAGATGAATCTGAAACCTTCGGATAAGTCCGTTATTAATCCCGGCGTTCCGGTTGAGGACTCTCTTTTGGTATGTTTATATTTGATTATCATTGAGCAGCTTCCTGATAGCAAAAATGAAATACCATTGACAAAAAACAATATTGCAACGCCCAGACTCGCATACAATGCGGCACCGATGACAGGACTCAAAACTCCGGACAATGTCCGGAGCGATGCCAGAGTAGAATTTGCCCGGGTTAGCTCTTCCTGTGGCACCAGTTGGGGCAGCATTCCCTTCGTAGCCGGATCAAACAAACCGTACAGTATAGCCACTATAACCTGTACAATAAGCAGTAAAGTCAAACTCATTCTGTTCAAATGTGAAACATACGCCAAACCCAGTATTACAATTGCACTTGTAAAATCAGTTGCCACCATGATGATCTTCCGGTTCAGCCTGTCTCCGAGTACCCCGGCAAAAGGATATACCAGAAGAGTCGGCATCAAAGAAAGGAAGGAGAGCAGCCCCACGGTTGCCGCGGAGCCGCCGGCGTCGATTATATACAGGGGCATAATCACTGCCTGGATGCTTGTTCCCAAATCTGATATCATCCTTCCAAGCAAGAGCAACAGGAGATTTGTATTTAAATTTTTCTTATCTCTTTTCATAATAGCACCTTATAGGATTTCTACATAACCTTCAGTTCCATTTAACCTGATTCTCTGTCCGTCCCTGATCAGTTTGGTGGCATTTTCCACGCTTACTACTGCAGGCAGGCCATATTCCCTTGCTACAACCGCACCATGGGTCATCATACCACCAACTTCCGTTACAAGACCTTTGATGGATACAAATACCGGTGTCCAGCTGGGGTCAGTGAATAAGGTGACCAAGATATTGCCTTCCTCAATATTGGCATCCTCCATTTTCAATACAACCCGTGCCCTGCCCTCTATGATGCCCGATGAAAAAGCTACACCTGCCAGAGCACCTTTTGGAGTATTGCCGGTATCATATTCACCGGATATTATTTCTCCCTCGGATGTAATGACACGTGGAGGCGTGAGCTTTTCAAAGACCTTATGATCCTCTTTTCTCTTTGTTATGATATTGTAATCCACCCTGTTTGTCTTAACTACCTCTCTGAGTTCCTCAAAGGTCAGATAATATATGTCTTCCCTATCCCGTATTACTCCTTTATGCACCAGCTTGTCAGCCTCCTTCATCAAGGCTTGCTTGACAACCCGGAGATACCAGACAATGAGATATTTGTTATATTCCCTTTTTTATTAATCCAGGATAAGGCATAGGCTCTTGCAAAAACTGCTCCATAGCCTGCAAAAACAGCATTTTTAATATCCACAAAACTCTTCAAAATATAACCAAACAGTTCATCTCCGGATACTTCGGCAATCCTTTGCTCCTGGACATGCATCACCGCTTCATTATGAGCTATAAGATTTTTAACTATAGCGTGGCCATTTTTGCGATAGGTCTTTAATGTTTCAAGCCCCCAGTTCAACCACACAGTAGTTCCAAGCATCGCTGTCTTTCCACGATACAGCCCTTTGACAAAAGCTTTCCGTTTCATTACATTAATAAGTGCCTTTTGCATCAAAACATCGACTATATCCATACTTTTAATATAAGACTTACTTAATATCGGTGAGCTAAGTTCATGTGATAAATCAATATACAACATTCCGCCAAGCTCATTCATCGCTGAACCGGAAATCAATTTGAAAAAATCCTGAAAAAAGCTGTACCCCAATGGCTTCATTGCTTCCGTCATCATCTGCCTATGACCAAAGGAAAAATAAACATGATTTTTTTTATCCTTAACAACCGGTGCAGGATATAAGGTGGTTATTGGGCGGCTCTGAACTATATAGATTTTATCTTTATAAAGACACCATTCAATGTCCTGTGGGCGGTCGAAATATGCCTCAATCGCTCTGCCTGTTTTCTCAAGCTGCAAAATCTGCTCATCTGCCAATGCCTGCATATTCTGCCTTTCGGCTTTAATCTTCCGCTCCTCCGTCCCCCCATTTTCCAAGGCATATATAGCCAGCTTCTTGGTGGATATCTTCTTATCAATAATTCTCCCTTCCCGCACTTTATAGATATCAGCATTTACCAGGCCGGAGACCAGTGCCTCACCAAGCCCGAAGCTCGCATCTATAGACAGCACCTTCCTGTTTGATGTTACAGGGTCTGCTGTAAACATAATCCCCGAAGCCTGTGGAAATACCATCTTCTGAATTACAACAGACAAATGAACCTTGCTGTGGTCAAAGCTGTTTTGTATGCGGTAGGTGACGGCACGGTCTGTAAACAGCGATGCCCAGCACTTGCTGATATGCTTCAGTATGGCAGTCTTTCCTATGATATTCAAATACGTATCCTGCTGGCCTGCAAAGGAAGCTGTAGGAAGATCCTCCGCTGTAGCGCTGGAACGCACGGCATAGGCATTTTTTTCGCCAAGCTCTGTGAGCTGACGGGTGATTTCTTCTTCTATATCCTTTGGAATGGCTATTTCTTCTATGACCCTGCGGATTCCCCGGCTGATTTCACTGATTCTTTTCTGGTCTTCCACTTTAAGCTGTGATAATTGATCCAACAATGAATTAAACTTTTGGTTATTTCCAATTATTCTTTTATATGCCTCAGTAGTAACACAAAAACCTTCCGGCACCTGTATTCCTTCAATCTTTGACAGTTCCCCAGGTTGGCGCCCTTGCCGCCGACCATTATGAGCTTTGTTTTATCAATCTCCTGAAACCCAAGTACATATGAATTCATACATATCCCCCTCCCTACTATCCAAAATATTTATTGCCGGGTTGAACGTCAAACAAGGATATTAAAATTAGGTTTAACGTTAAACCTAATTTAACTATAATCATATTACCATTGTTTGTCAATATGGAACTATTAGTTTTTTATGACAATTTATATTAAAAAAGCTAAGCACTTTTCTACTATATGCTTAGCTTCAATCATCCATATTTACACTATTTCCATGTCAAAGCACATTTCTGATGTCCTTCACACTATGCCGTTCTACCAATGTGACCGGCAAAATTATATTATTGCTGTCAATGGATTCCCCTTCAATGACTTTAATCAATGATTCAGCAGCAACCTTGCCTTTTTCCTGTGTATCCTGGTGTATTGTAGTCAGCCTTGGCGCTGTCAGGGAGCTTATATACAAGTCATCGAAGCCTATTACGGAAAAATCATCCGGAACCCTTTTCCCCTTTTCATTAAGGCCGGATATAATACCGGCTGCTAATATATCTGCAGTTGCAAATATGGCAGTTACATCGGTCCTGGAGGCTAATTTATGCCCCAGCCCAATGCCTTCTGTTATGGTGATTTCCTGCTGGTACACGTTTTTCTTGTCAAATGTGATGTTTGCCTCTTTCAGCGCCATCCTGTACCCCTTGAAACGTTCTTCTACAACTCCGTTTTGCTTGATTACAGGGGATGCAAATACTATATTCCTATGTCCCTTATCAATCAGGTATTTTGTTGCCAGATAACCCCCATTACAGTCCTCAAGCCCGATATTCAATACCTTATGGTTGTCTATATAACTGTCTACCAGCACAAAGGGTATATCAGCTTCCATCAGCTTTTCAGAAAACTCATCCTGAAACAGACCTATCAAAATCAAACCGTCTATATTCCAGTTGCGAAGTAATGAAAACAATTCATCTTCGTTATATACAGTACGCACCATTAAGTAATAACCCTTTTCACGGAGTTTCTGTTCTATCCCTTCAATAACAACGCTGTGGAACGGATCAGAAATAAAGTTACCGCTTTTTTCCGGTACTACATGATTAATTACACCTATTATTTTTGACAGCTTGTTAACTAATGATCTGGCGGTCATATTTGGAACGTAATTGCTTTTTTCAATCAGCATTTTGATTTTATCAACCGTTTCCTGTGCAACACGCTTGTGGTTTCCATGTATGACGTTTGATACAGTGGTAACACTTACGTTTGCTTCTCTAGCGATGTCTTTTAAGGTAACCATATGTTTCCTCCAAAACTCCTGTTTATGCAATAAAAAGTCTTCTGCTATTATTTTACTGTCATAATAACAGAAGACTGGTAATATTTCAATAACAATCTGGTACTTCATCCGGTGCTTGCTTGTTACTGTCCTAATTTAGAACAAATCAGATTTCCTAATCTCTCGGCACCAATTCTTATTTTTTCCGGAGCAACTCCCCCGAAGCTGATTCTCATGCAATTATTTCCCATGCCGCCGCCTTCTGTAAAGAAGCTCTCTCCTGCTACATATGCTACTTTAACTTCCGGGTTCGTAGTGGCTTCAGCCAACAAATCAGTTGTATTTATGCCGCCCGGCAGCTCCGCCCACGTGAATAGGCCGCCATCCGGGAAAGTCCTTTTAGTCCCTTTTGGGAAGAACTTATCAATAGACTCAATCATAATATCTCTTCTTTCGCGATATAAATCGCAAATCATCTTATGATGTTCCGGATAATATCCGCGTTTAAAAAATTCTGCACAAATAATCTGGGGCAGCATGGATGTATGCGAGTTGGTTGCGGTTTTGGCATCGAACAGCTTTGCCGTTGCTTCATCATTGGCAAGTATGTATCCAAGCCTGCTGCCCGGTGAAAAAATCTTGGAAAAGCTGTTTGCAAGGATTGTATTACCGGTTTTATCAAAGGCCTTGATCGGCAGCAAATCACTTCCGCTGTAACGGATGTCACGGTACGGATCGTCTTCAAGAATAACTACGTCATACTTGCTGCCCAACTCAGCAATTTTTTGTCTTCTACCCTGGGACAAAGTCCTTCCTGTTGGGTTCTGGAAGGTAGGAATGACATAAACCATTTTGGGCTTATACTTAATTATTTTCGCTTCCAGATCTTCCGGGACCATTCCGTTGTCATCCGTGGCTACAGCAATACATCTCACCTGAAACATTTCAAATATTTCTACAGAGTGGACAAAAGTAGGGGATTCCACCAGAATCACATCACCCGGGTCTATATATAACTGGCACACTAAGTTCATCGGCTCCAGACCGCCGTTGGTAATCATAATGTTATCAACATTTGCCTTGACTCCTTTTGGCCCCAGCAAATCCTTAACAATAACTTCCCGAAGATCCGGCAAACCCATAACGCTCCCGTATTGAAGGGCCTCAATGCCCCTTTTGTCAAGCCTAATGACCTCGTTAGTTATTTCCCGGACAATATCAACGGGAAGCGCTTCTTTTGCCGGCGCCCCGCCTCCAAAAGAAATAATATCCGGATCGTTCATAGCACCAAATAAGTTTCGTATTACTTTTGCTGATTTCTCCATAGTCGTCATGCGCTGTGCAAATTTTGACATAATAAACTACCTCCTTTTGCTTCTTTAATGAACTGAGCCAAAGGGCATATCACCAATAATGTATGTATTTGGGGCTCCACGGTGCACCGCCTGACAATGGTTAATGCTCATATCCATACCGGCTTTTTCACCTGCCTCCTTCATCCTATACAATCCTTCTATGATTATTAAGTTTTATAAATAAATTATACACAAAAAAAGAGACTTGGGGTCTGCTTTTTAATTATTTTGTACTATAAAAAAATTGTCCCGAAATAAAACTACTTTTCATTCCGAGACACGGCTTATTCATTGTTATTTCAATTTCCTTTGCTTACCTGGCCTCACTATAGAAAACCTCTACGTACCACTTACTCCCTTCAGGCTACGGTCTGAACACTACAACTAAAAGCATTTTAAATTGTTCTCTGGCTAACAGTGCATGGGGTATTCCTGCCGGCATCACAATGGTTTCACCTTTTTTTACGCGGAAGGTATTTTCACCAATTGTTATATCAGCTTCCCCATCAAGCAAATACACCATAGCATCACCGCCTGATGAGTGGGAGCTGATCTCTTCCCCCTTGTCAAAAGCAAACAGGGTTAGGCTTAAGTTTTTCCCTTGAGCTAAAGTCCTGCTGACTACCTGCCCCTCCTGGTATACAACCAGGGAATCCATTTCCAGTACCTTTGAAAGCTCAATGTTCTTTATTAACTGTTCCATTATAAATCCTCCTCATATTATATGATTTCATACAATTGAAACCAAAGCCGATGTGGTATTAATCCTTACTTAAAATGTATCATTTTCAAATCTCCAAATCTGTGATATGTATCACATTAAACAAAATCCTCAAAATATACTAAATCATAACCACCCGTCCAACGGGTGGTTTGCACTAAGGCTATAAGCCTTTTTTACCGGCCAGCGCCTAAAGACGCTGGCTTTCACTTTGTTCAAGCCACTACGGCATTGCCACTTTTG
>JBLNDG010000080.1:0-3465 GCA_050261415.1 Caulobacteraceae bacterium
TTGGATGATTCTAAAATTGATAACTTAGTTGTTCTGGTTGACGACTTGGATAGATGTACCCCTGATAGGATTATTGATACATTAGAAGCAATAAAACTATTTCTGTCTGTAAAACGAACAACTTTTATCATCGCCGCTGATGAAACAGTGATTCAATATGCCATAAGAAAAAAATATCCTCCTATAGATGGGTCATCAGTGGAAATATCATCTGAATATATTGAGAAGATCATTCAGTTACCAGTTTATATCCCGGATTTGTCTTCAAAAGATATTGAAAATTATTTGTTGTTATTGGTTGCACAATTATATATAAATCAAGACAAATTTAAATTGCTCCTCCAAAGCATTTTTAAAGACAAATTGATTTTAAAAGAAGAAAGTTTGACTTTGGAAGAATTAAGAAAACGAATAGATGTGCTAGACAGTCCCTTCAAAGATCGCAAAAATGAGATTGAGTTTAACAAGGACATTGAAATCATAAATAGTATAAAAAATATTGTTTCTTCCACACTTAAAGGAAATCCTAGACAGGCTAAGCGGTTTTTAAATACCTTTATCACCAAAAAAACATTATCACAAATGTATTTTGGTGATGAACTTAATATGCAAATCCTTGCCAAGCTTCTTGTACTTCAAAAACTTAGTTCTACTTTATTTAAACAATTAAACGATTGGGATAAAGACTTCAAAATGAATAATGAGCAGCTGAAGCTTGTTTACGATTGTGTTAAATCAAATCCAAAGAGTATTCCTGAAGAATACACTCAATGGGCCACACCACGTATTATTAGGTGGCTTGAATGTGAACCTAGAAATCTATATGAAATGAAACTTGACAAGTATTTTTATTTATCACGAGAAGAACTTAAGAATAACAATGATAGCATGAATGGTTTGTCTGAAAAGTCAAAAGATATTTTGAAAAGGTTAGGGAAATGTACGGAAGCAACTATTGACCAGATTGTTGAACAATTAAAAATATCTGGCCCACAAATTATTGAGGAAGTAATTGATGTTTTATTACCAAATATTAAAAAAGGAGATGTGGAATTTTTTATTATAAAGAAAATATTCTCCTCATGTCCTTCATATCGTGATACAATCCTTATCCAAGTTAAGAATATGCCAAAGAGTAAATTTACCGCTTCCTGTATCCCTTATTTGAAATCTATGCATTCTGAGGATCCAGATAAAGTTAAGCCTATTTTGGATGGAATGATAGATAAGAACTTATCTAGAAGGATGTATGATTTGATAGTTGAGAGAAAGGAGAAATAGTAATGGGAACTTCAAAAGGCTATATTGCCCCTACTCGCATTGAATGGACACATGCTAAAAGGGCTGTGACAGAAATGATAAAACATACCAACCCCGGTGCAATAGCAAATGCTGCAAGTAAATATGCGAGTGCAATGAAGGCTGATGGATTTCAAGGAAGTACTTTCCCTAAAGCAGCTTCTGGGATTCTAGGATTGGCTCGTTCAATTGTATATAATGGTTTGGAAAATACTTTACGCGACATAGGGCGTGAAGATTTAATCGGTAAATCAAGTGATGAAATTTGGAATGAATTGCTACATTATTACACTAATGAAAGCGCTACAAAGGAAGATTCATTAGCAATTGATGCTCTTTCTTTATCCCTTAAGAATTTGGATATTGACGATATTGATAAACTTGGAGATATACCCCAGGATACTTTATTAAAAGAAATGCTCATTAATTTTGTAGAGTTGAATTTCGAATTTAGATTTTCCGAAAAAATTGGCAAGGATAGAACGCCTGCAGATACGAACAAAATAGTAGGTGATATGAAAGGGTATATACGTAGCAGTTTATATGAGAAGCTTTCCTTTCAAGACATTGTCAGCATTGATTTTGGACATTTATCAGGTGACCAGTATGTAGTTGAAGCCCTTACGGATGCGTATACATTATTTGAAAAACTTTATGAGGAGGAGTAGATATGAATATTTGGGTTAATAAAGTTGTTGATGAAACTCCTTCAGCAGATTATTCTAGAGCATATATTTTTACTTTAAATCATCAAAGCAAGGGGACTATGTATACAAGTTTAAAAGATGTATGGCTTGATATTGGAAAACAGCCGATCGATTCAATATATGAAGATCTTTTTGTAATTGCTATGTCCATTTTTGCTGTTGATAAGAGAGTATCCAGATGGAGAACTACTGATAAGTGGACTCGTAATATTAATATTTCTATCCCAGTGTTGAATTTGGAAAAATGGGAAGGAGTAAGAGCTCTCTGGAGTTCAACGTTATCATTCTTAACTGGAGACATTTGGAATGTAAAATTCCGAACAACTAACGCCCGATATGGAGATAGTTCAAAACCTAGTAAAAATCCAATAGATATAAGTAAGAGCACAGCGGTCTGTTTATTTTCTGGAGGACTTGATTCATTTTGTGGTGCTATAGAACTACTAAACAGGGGAGAATCCATTTGCCTACTTGGTCATAATGAATATCCTAAGCTTAGGGAAAAACAGGAGTATCTAAGAGATCTGTTACGTACTAACTACCCACATCAATTTATTGAATTCATTGACTTTACCGCTAATTCCAGAGCGCCTATTAATACCGAAGGTGTTCTTCTTAGAGGAACGGAAAATACTTGTCGTGGGAGGTCATTACTTTTTTTAGGTGCTGCGGTATCAATTGCGGGAGCTTTAGGCCCAGCAGTACCTGTATATATACCTGAAAATGGGTTTATAGGATTGAACATTCCACTTACAAACAGTAGAAAGGGGACTTGCAGTACCAGGACGACTCATCCACATTTTATAAGATCATTTAATAGAATTATTCAATCTGTAGGTATTGATAATCCTGTTGAGAACTTTTTTGCATATAAAACTAAACGAGAAGTAGTCAATCAAGTAAAAGATTCACTTGCCTTTAAGGAAGGAGCTGATAAAACAATTTCATGCTCCCATCCATGTCTACCCAGGTGGAAAAAGGATGGGGATCGAACATATCCTAAAAATTGTGGATATTGTTATCCTTGCTTAATTAGAAAAAGTTGTTTGCAAGATATCATCTTAAATGATAATTCTTACAGTTATAACAGTATTTCATTGGACTTTTTAAAACGTTATTCTGCTGGAAGCAAAATAAACGATTTAAATGCGGTGATTAATTCTGTCTATAGATATATTCATTCGGATGATAGTGAATTGAGACGTCTAATAATGTGTACTGGCAGCCTTACAGGAGAAGAAATAGAGGCTTTTTTACACGTATATAAAAGCACAATGGATAATCTTATAACTATGTTCTCACAAGATTATGAAATGAGAAATTATATAGGTTTAGGTAATGAGTAAACTAATCGATACGCACTTTCATTTAGATTTTTACAAAAACCATAAAGAAATATATGAGCAAATAAGCAAAGCAGAACAATATACACTTTGCGTAACAAATTCCCCGGGGGTGT
>JBLNDG010000081.1:0-6656 GCA_050261415.1 Caulobacteraceae bacterium
AAAGTAAAGATTTGGAGTGATTTTTTATGAAATTTGATAATGTAATTGGAGAACTACAGGAAAATGCCTGCCCTTCAATAAGATACCGGATAAATAAAGAGATTTTAAACAAGCCGGAGGACTTTGAAGAATATCAGTCTAAAATTCTTGAAGATAAAAGGATACAATACGTGTTAAGCTGGCAAAACAATGACGGTTATTTAGGTGAAGTCTTTCACGGTGGGTGGATTCCAAGGGAAGAAAGGAAATACAGTACTACAGGTGCAGAATCAGCGTTGCGTTTTTTGTCTGAAATGGGGCTTCCAAAAGAAAATCAAGTTATTTGCAGCGGGTTAAATGCATTGCTCTGTAGTGACTGGAACAGGGGAAAATCAAATTGGAATATGTACTATCCAGAGATAGGCCTGTTTGGCGATGATATTATAAGGACAGTTGTATTCGCTTATTTTGATATTGAAGAACATGATTTTATTCAGAAAGAAATACGAAGAGCCTTTGATTGCCTAGAAAGGGTCAATAATATTAGTTCAATAGAAGAAATCATAGAAAAGTATAGAGATAAATATGTGTACAAGCCCGGGACAACCCTCCCGTGGTTATATCATCTCAGGTTATTAGCTTTTACTGATAGCTGGAAAAACAATAGCAATCTGAAAAGACTTGCTGAATTAATAGAACACTTGATTTCCCTATCACCATTTCCGGATATTTATATAAAGTACAAATCGCAGCTGATTGCCCCAGCCAGTATCTATCCCAAAAACCTAAAGAAGGATTTAAGAGATTTTATTGATAAAGATTGGTTTTCATGGTTCCATACCTTTGAATTATTTTCGAGGATGGGAATCGTTAAAGAAGTTCCGGTACTGAGAAGTCAGCTGGATGAGTTAAAAGGGATATTAAGTCAGGGAGACGGTTTTTTCAGGATAAAACCGAAGGATTATTGTTTTAGCAAATGGAGTGTTTATACCGGCTTAGCCCTTGAAGAGGATTGGAGAAAGGATAAATGGATGTATGACCTGACATTCCGGAGTCTACTTATCCTGAAATATTCAGGGGAGATATTCTAAAAACAAATTTGTATTTTATGAGGATGGTTTTTATGGACATAACACTTAGAACAAGAACAAGGAACCATGTGGTTATCTTTTGGGACAAGACCCAAGACGAAGAAATAAGGAGATTGTTTCCCAGCAGTATCGAATCCTTGGAAGAAGCACTTGTATTATTTGAAAAGTCCCTTGAAAAGGATGCCAAAAGCTATGGGAAGGTAATCTATTATAAAGGAGAATATATTGGTGACATCTGGTGTTATAGTATTGATGAAGAAAATGAAAAAATGGCCATGTTAAGTATCGTCATCTTTGAAAAGGAGCTTTGGGGAAAAGGGATAGCAACAGAAGCTGTAAAAATTTTTATCGGGGAAGTTTTTGATAAATTTGATATAGAAAAAATAGGTGCATTTACATATTCCAATAATTACGCATCAATAGGCCTGCTAGAGAAGTCCGGTTTTGTAGAAGTTGAAAAATTTATCGAAGGTGGAATTGAATCAAAATATTACGAATTGCGGATATAAATATATTTTCCATACTTGAGTTTGGAAAGCCAGATAAGATACCTGGCAGTAAATTTATTAGAAAAGTGAGGGTATTGTGATGGAAGATTCGGCATTAACTTAAAAAAAAGCATACGAAAGAGGCGACAGCATAAGTGTAGAAAAAGCTAAGGAAATACTGTATAAATCTGAATTGGTAGGCATGCTTCTAACAGAACCGAAATGGAAACCTGATAAGTATGCCGGTCTCCGTGCTTACTTATGGCGGCTGCTGGAGCTTTCTGAAATTCCTTATGCATATACATTAAAAAAAGTTCAGGAGTGGCTCGAATTGCTTACAGACAAATCATTTATTCAGGAGGGCTTCTCTTTAACAGGGGATAAAGACGGTTTGCTCGCGTGCCATAATGCCATGATTACAACACTTCTAATGAAGATGGAATACCAAGACAGGAATATGATAGATGCAGGGATAAACTGGATATTGAAATATCAGAATGTTGAAAGAGGAAAGGAATGCAGCTGGACAGGAAAGAATCTATTTACCAAGTATGGCGGATGTATGAAAAAACTCCCTGCTATTATGGCGTAGTAAAGTCCATGATTGCACTCATTGAATATAAAAAGAGGTTTGAAGCTTCTGCAGAGATTGATAATAAACTTAAGCAAGGGCTGGAATATATTCTTAAGCATGAAATATATAAGAAGCTTTCTGCGGATATGCCTATAGAGCCTTCGATTATAGAAAACTTCTATCCTTATACATACAAAAAAACGAATATTATTGAAATCTTATATCTTCTTAAAGCAAACAAATTGATTGATGATGGACGGTGCAAGGAAGCAATAGAAATATTAAAGCAGAAACAACGTAAAGATGGCTTTTGGCAGGCAGATTCAATCTATATGAAAACTGCATGGATAGAATTTGATAAAATTAAAAATAAAGGTCCTTGGATCAGTTATATTATTGATAAGCTGCTCAATGGTTGAAATTAAAGGCTGCAGGCCTGGCACCGGAAAATGGGCTTTGTTGAGTGCGGCATTCTTAACGGTATAAACAAGTATGGAATAGGAGAAATATTCTTTAGAATGGATTTAGATTAAAGTATTTGAAGATATAATTAACTGTATGGTACAAGTCAAATTTGCATCGCAAATTCAACTAATGTTGATTTGGAAGCCGCACTTTTCGGCACATTGAAAAAATATAAAGAAAGGCTTAACCATAGAGGCTCAATTGGGTCTGGAGAATAGAAGAACTGCGGTTATGGAAGGGCAGGAAAACCTTAATAAATAAGTTTTATTATTTTTTTGAAGGGATTTACATAATTTAATAGAATAATTACTTTTATATACTCATGGCGTAATGTATATGATATAAAATACAAGCAGAATATTTAATATTTATTATAGGAGGATGAATGGATTGAACGAAGTTACATTTGATGTAAAGCTTGATGAAAACGACCTGTTCAAGTACAATCTAAGGCAAACGTACAGGGGTATTGGAGTAAGGATATTTAGTATTATTGGGGTATTCGGGCTGATATACATTCCGATTTATGCCTGGGAAGCGGTTAAAAAGGGGTTTGAACCTCCGATTCAAATATATTTGCTTTTTGTCATTACATTTTTTACTATTAATTTACCCTTGATTGTAAAGAAATCATCACGTAAAATGATGGCAAAAAATGCACAAATTAAACAAACACAGCATTATCAAATAACAGAGCAGAAAATAATTTTTGGTTCAGAAAACGGAAACGGCCAATTAACTTGGGATAAAGTATTCGAGGTGCGGGAAGATAAGAATTTCTTTACGATTTATATCAATAAAACACAAGCATATTTAATTCCAAAGAGATTTATCGATAGTCCCAGGGATATTGAAACTATAAGAGATATAGTGAAGCAATCAGTACCATCAGATAAACAAAAGCTTATGCAATGATGTATATTTGCAGTTCAGTGAGGAAGAAAAAATTAGAGAGTATAAAAACTCTCTTTTTTTGGGCAAAAACAGCAAATCGGAATTATACATTAGTATGGGAGGGACTTGGGCGACGGCAGTATTGTTTATAGGAATAGATACTGGAAAAGGCAATTGATATATGGCATAATAAGGAAAAGAAAGATTGGATGAGTGAAATTTTTTATCTAAATGTGAGGAGGAATACAGGTGTTTGATGAAACAGATTACAAAAGTATTTACAGTTGGCTCTTTGCTATAAGTGTGTTATTCACTGTTTTAGTTGTACTATGGGTAGTTTTTATGATGATGAACCGGCTGCCGGGAAATATAAATGAACAATTAGGGAGTATAAAGCAGGAGCCTTTTCTTTATAAGCTTACATTTATGAATGCTTCACTCATTTCCATCACATTGGTTCCATTAATGATAATTCTGGGCTTATTTGTCAGAACAGTGAGTAAAGGACTGCTAGATTTAGCAGGTATAGTGTTTTTAGCTCCGTATACTCTTTTGGTGAGTATCGGTTACTCTTCACAGTATATAGTTCTTCCACGCATACTGTCTGAGTCCGGTATAGATGGAGCCCGCCTGTGGTACTTTGGTAATCCGTCGGGAATACCATATTTTTTAGTATTTTTAGGATATACTTTTTTTGCATTAAGTGCATTAACTATCGGATGGAAATATATAAAGGGAAAAGGGATAGGCAAAGTTATTGGGTTTCTTTTATGGTTGTCAGGCATCACTGGGATAATGGGATTTGTTGGAATGACTATGAATAATTCATTCTTGGAACAAAGCATGACAATAAGCGGTGCCTTCATGTTGCCTTTTGGCATAGCATCAGCTGTGTTTAGTCGGAAGTTACAGAGACAATCAATATAATGCATATCGGAAATACTTTCAGGTATCAGGCGCAGGAGAAAGCCCGAAATAAGTTCCAGAATTTTAACTGCAATTTTTAAGATAGAAAAGAGTGGTGCTAAAGTATTTGCAAGGGGTCTAAGAATCAATGCAAACTGTACAAAATGTGGATGGTGCGTAGATGCATGCCCCAGAAAAAATATAGAAATGAAAGATGGCAAGCCGACTTTTGGCCGGAGCTGCATCATCTGCTTGAAATGTGTATATGGATGTCTCCGGAATGCAATATATACAAGAATCTTCAATTTCATAGTTATTAAGGAAGGCTTCAGTTTGGATAAGCTGGAGAAAAAGATGGAAGACTTCAGACCTGAGCCTATAGATAAATATAAAAATGACTTTTGGTACAAGGGAGTATATGACTACCTTACAGATAAAAGCAAAGGATGGGAGTTAAAATGAAATCATACCGTAAGGAGCTTTTTTTTAACCTGCCTACCCGCAGGGGATACGTAAACATTACTTCACAGGTTCAGGCCTGCATAGACGAAAGCGGGGTTAAGGAAGGGCTTGTCCTGGTAAATGCAATGCATATAACAGCAAGTATATTTGTCAATGATGACGAGCCGGGCTTGCACAAGGATTTTGAAAGATGGCTGGAAGCTTTGACACCGGAAAAGCCGTATGATCAATACCGTCATAACGGTTATGAGGATAATGCGGATGCGCATTTAAAAAGGCAATTGATGGGGCGTGAGGTTGTAGCTGCGGTTACAAGCGGAAAGCTTGATTTTGGCACATGGGAGCAGATATTTTACGGTGAGTATGATGGTAAACGGCAGAAAAGAGTTTTGGTCAAGATAATAGGTGAATAGTATTATGTGCGATGTATCAATTTCCTGCATGGGCAGGAGTGAGGTGATTAATGTGAAAATAAACATAAGGGATGCGGTTATAAATGATTATGAAGAATTGTGTGAAATATATTCAGAGCTTGATGAGCTTCATAGGATTAATCATCCTGAATTGTTTGTCAAACCTGAGGGTTATACAAGAGCAAAGGAGTACATATCTGAACTGATCAATGATGAAAGCAAAAAACTGCTTGTTGCAGAAGCCGATTCAGGAATAATCGGTTTTGCAGAGTGCTATATAGTGAAATCATCAAGCTTTCCTGTTGTAAAAAAGAGAGAGTGGGTTCAGTTGGACAGTATTGCTGTAAAGGGAGAATATCAGAATTCCCATATAGGCTCTCTGCTTTTGGAGAAGGTGATTGAATGGTCTAAGAGCAAAGATATTAATAGAATTGAACTAAAGGTATATAGTTTTAATGAGAACGCCGGTGAGTTTTATGCCAGGAGGGGTTTTATGGAATTAAATAAAACGATGTACATAAATTTATAATGAAGCATTTAGAAAAGTGAGGTTAAATTATGTGGACTAGGAAAGAACTTAAGGACAGAGCTAAGAATGTTCTGCGAAAGATTTACTGGAAAGCTTTTTTAGTCAGTTTGGTTATTGCATTTGCAGGCGGCAACGGTGGCGGAGGCGGCGGAGGGGGTAGAAGCAACAGGCTTTCAAATGGCAATGTTTCCCCTGATGGTATTTTATCGAACCTGGCAATAATTATATCCGTTGTATCGGTTTTTATATTGGTAGCAATCGCCCTTAGAATCTTTCTCGGATATCCTTTGGAGGTCGGGGGAAGAAAGTATTTTATCCAGTCAGCCAGACATGAGGATAACAAAAGATGCTTCAGGTTCGCTTTCAACGGAGAGAATTACATGGGTATTGTGCTTGCAATGCTTTTAAAAGGCGTTCAGAATTTTTTATGGTACCTGTTATTGATTATTCCTGGTATTGTTAAATCCTATGCCTATAGTATGGTGCCGTATATACTTGCAGAAAACCCAAATATAGGCAGCAGGGAAGCGATTAAGGAAAGTATTGAAATGACTGACGGGCATAAATTCGACATGTTTGTGCTTGATTTATCTTTTCTCGGTTGGTTCCTCCTGGGAGCACTTTTCTTTGGAGTGGGCGTGTTCTTTGTACTTCCATATGTAGATGCAACTAAAGCAGAACTCTATCTGGTGCTCCGCAATAATAGGGTTGACAGCAGTATGCTCATTGAGGAGTAATCATAACCACCCGTCCAACGGGTGGTTTGCACTAAGGCTATAAGCCTTTTTTACCGGCCAGCGCCTAAAGACGCTGGCTTTCACTTTGTTCAAGCCACTACGGCATTGCCACTTTTGC
>JBLNDG010000082.1:0-3151 GCA_050261415.1 Caulobacteraceae bacterium
AAAATGGGCTATGTGTAAATTCAAACGTTTTAGAAATCATCGAAGAAAAGCGAATGAGTGGTTAAGGGAGCTTGCAAAAAGAGAGCCCAACATGTTTCCGCATTGGGCTCTCGGGATAATCTCATAAGGTGAATGATAAGAGCCGTATGAATCGAGAGATTCACGTACGGTTCCGTGAGAGCCTGCTGGTGAAAATCCTACGGGCTACTCGACTGGAAGGTCGGCTACTAAATTAATTAGTAGCCTCCTATCCGATTAGACATGAAGCTAGGATATAATTCTTCCTTTTGCACCTGACACCTAACTCTGTAATAAAAACCTTGAAAATGTGTAATACTTCCATATGGAAAAATAGATTTGAGAATACTTTGAAGTCAAGAAGCATTCTATAGATATGGAGGTTTTACATATGAAGATTCTTCTTGTTTATCCTGAATATCCGGTAACCTACTGGGGATTTCAATACGCTTTGAAATTCGTATCTAAAAAAGCAGGTTATCCGCCGCTGGGGCTTATAACTATAGCAGCAATGCTGCCTAATAATTATGAGAAAAAGCTTGTTGATATGAATGTGACTAAATTGAAGGATAAGGATATCCTATGGGCTGATTATGTATTTATAAGCGCTATGGTCGTCCAAAGAAAATCTGCCAAAGAAGTAGTTGAACGCTGTAAAAACCTAGGGGTTAAAACAGTGGCAGGAGGGCCCTTGTTTACTGAGGAATATGATGAATTCGATGATGTAGATCATCTTCTGCTGAATGAAGGGGAACTAACAGTGCCCTCTTTTATCCGCGATCTTGAAAAAGGAGCCGCATCCCATTTTTATAATACTGATCAGTGGGCGGACCTCAAGACGACTCCTATACCATTATGGAACCTTCTCGACACTAAAAAATATGCAACTATGAGTATTCAATATTCAAGAGGATGTCCATTTAATTGCGAGTTCTGCAACATTACATCGCTGTATGGGAATATTCCCAGAACAAAGGATACTTCCCAGTTGATCAATGAACTTAATGCCCTTTATGATACAGGATGGAGGGACGGAGTATTTTTCGTGGATGATAATTTTATAGGTAACAAGAAGAAGCTGAAAGAAGAAATTCTTCCTTCCCTCATTAAGTGGATGGAGGAGAAAAGGTATCCTTTCTCATTTTTTACTGAGACATCTATTAACCTGGCAGACGATGATGAATTGATGCGGATGATGGTAAAAGGGGGGTTTGGCTGCGTATTTATTGGTATCGAAACACCCAACGAGGAAAGTCTGATTGAGTGCAGCAAGATGCAGAACAAGAACCGTGACTTGATAAAATGTGTTAAAAAGATACAAAATTTTGGGCTGCAGGTACAAGGTGGTTTCATAGTTGGATTTGATAATGACAAGGATACTATCTTCGACGCGATGGTTAATTTTATACAGGAGAGCGGCATTGTTACAGCAATGGTAGGCCTGTTAAATGCACCGAAGGGTACCAAGCTTTATCAGCGCTTAGATAGTGAAGGCAGGCTTATAGAAGGTTTCACAGGTGATAATACTGATTTTACAATGAACTTTATTCCAAAGATGGATAGAACGCAGCTGGTAAAGGGGTATAAGAACATTGTTGACTCTATCTATTCACCGAAAAAGTATTATGAACGCATAGTGACCTTTTTAAAAGAATACAACCCTGAAAAATATGGAACCGTGCATCTGAAATTCGTGTACATAGTAGCATTTTTCAAATCGGTAATACGTCTTGGAATCATCGGACGTGAAAGATGGTATTATTGGAAACTTATCTTATGGTCGCTGTATAAGCGTCCTAGGGCACTCCCACTGGTAGTGACACTATCAATATACGGGTTTCACTTTAGAAAAGTATTTGAAAATACTGCATTTGAGATATCATAAATCAGGAAAAATGATATGGATTAAATAGTAAATCCTGTGATAGAATCATCACAGGATTTTGTTATGAGCAAAAAACATGAAATAGCAGTATCTTTCTATTGACACAACTAATCAAAGGGTGCTAACTAAAGGTAATTTACAACTTTATCAGCATATAAATATAATATCTTAATTATATTAAATACAATCAGAAAAACAATGTCAATATGGTTAGTTGGTTAGTTAAAATTTTTTAAATCAGGTTATGTAGAGGAGGGTATGTCATGAACATCAACGATTTTGATTGGAAGAAGGAAAATGAATGGCTGGAAAATGTGCTTAAAGAAGCCCGCAAAAAACTTGGTGAAAAGCGTGATTTTAATGAAAAGGTTAAAAAGGAGACCATAGAAACGCAAAGGGAATTATGGCAGGATGTGGGTTCTGTTTCCATAGCGAATGAATTGGACCAGCTTGTAGATTTTTTGGCGTTCATTGATATATTGAAAAGGCAGAAGAGGAGTTACGCATTTACCAAAAAGCTTCAGGGAAAATACGAAAAAATGATTTTATCGCCCTACTTTGGAAGAATCGATTTTCTCGAAAATGGAGATGAGAGAGCTGAAAAGTGCTATATTGGAATAGCAAGTCTGGTAAATGATAGCTATGATATCCTCATATATGACTGGCGGGCACCGGTTTCCAGCATGTTTTATGATTACGAAATTGGCGAAGCCAGTTATAAATGCCCTGAAGGAATTATTTGTGGTGAAGTTACGCTGAAGAGACAGTACAAAATAAGTAACGGTAAACTTGAATACATGTTTGACAGCAATCTGAAGATAGATGATGAAATACTTCAGGAAATCTTGAGTAAAAGTACCGATAGCAAGATGAAGACCATAGTAACAACTATTCAAAGAGAACAGAACAAAGTAATACGCAACGAGGAATATAAAAATCTGAGAACTTATTGATTCAGGGTCTTATATAGATAGAGTAGAAATTACCGAGAAAAGTATAGCTATTGTAAGGGACAAAATGAAGTATATATACTCTGAAATCGACAGAATAACAAAATTTGATTTAGTGGATATATATAAGAAACTGATTGAGAATCTTGAGCTTTTTACTAGAAGTTCAGATGACGAAAATTGTGAAAAGGTAATAGATGAAATCAAAAGCTATACTCTGGAAAATTTGAAGGCCCGACAACTTTATTTTGAGGATCAGCCTCCCCTTCTGTATCTAAAGGGTGTTTTGGGAGACATG
>JBLNDG010000083.1:0-25954 GCA_050261415.1 Caulobacteraceae bacterium
AGCTACTACGCCCAAATCAACAGCCGATACACCGGACAGGCTTCCATTGAAGCTTCCTATTGGTGTTCTCGCTGCACTTACAATTACAACCTCACGCATTAATCTATTACCTCCTTAAGATTTTAACTGAATTGTAAACTAAAGGAAAAAAAGATAAAGTCCAACACTATATACTAATATATCTAGTGCTGGACTTTATAAGTTTTACAGTAGAGTTTGGCTCCACTGCCACATATAAAACAGTACTATCGTCAAATGTATTTTAATAACTCAATTGACACTTATTTTTTGGGAAGCCCAAGGATTTCCCTTGCTTCATCCGGGGTAGCGATTTCCCTGCCAATCTCTTTTGCTATTCTTACAACTCTTTCTACAAGCATTGCATTAGTGGCAGGAACTCCTTTCGCATATAGGAGTGAATCTTCAAGTCCTGTCCTTGTGTTTCCGCCTAGAAGCATGGACATTGTGAGCATGGTTACCTGTGAAGGGCCTATACCGGAAACGGTATAAGTAGAACCTTCAGGCAGGCTTTCTATCATGTGAAGAAGATTTCTCGGAGTACCTGCCGCCGATCCTCTTACATTCATTACAAGGTTGAATTGCAGAGGCCCCTTAAGGACTCCTTCCTTCAGAAGAAGCCTTGCATTATCAATCATACCCAGGTCAAAAGCCTCAATCTCCGGTTTAATATTGTTGCTGTACATCTTATCCGCCAATTCTTTAATCAGATCAAAGGGGTTGGCATTGACTATATTCGGAAAGTTTGAGGAACCTGTCGAAAGGCTTGCCATTTCCGCATTCAAATCCAGCATCTGGCCTCTCCATTCGCTGGAATTGCCTCCTCCCCTTGCGCCCGTTGATACCTGGGTTATAATGTCACAGCCTTTTGCAGCAAGCTTGTCCAATACCTGTTTGTATAATTCACGGTCACAGGTAGGCTTGCCCTCGGCGTCCCTGACATGGATGTGCGCTACTGCGGCTCCCAGCTCCCTGCATTTCAGCACATCAGCAACTATTTCATCCACTGTTTCCGGAGTACTCGGATTAAGTGCCTTTGTTGGAACATTACCCGTTGGTGCGACTGTTATAATCAACTTGTTCAAATCAATTCCTCCTTATAAGCGCTGTCTATATTACTGCCTTTGTTGTCTTTGCTATTGCACGCTCCAACATATCAAACAATTCATCTACTTCTTCACGGGTAATATTGATTGGCGGTGATACAAGAATATGGTCCCCTCTCACACCATCAACGGATCCTCCGCCAGGGTAGACTACCAAGCCCTCATCAAGGCAGTTGTTTGTGATTAACCCTTTTACCTTGGCCGATGTCGGGAAAGGCTCCTTAATATTCTGATCCTTAACAAATTCTACCCCTATCATAAGCCCTTTGCCCCTTATGTCACCAACGATCGGATACTTGTACAACGTCTGCAGCTTTTCCATCAGGTATTCGCCCTGAACCTTTGAGTTTTCAACGAGGCCTTCACGCTCAATTATTCCCATTACGCAGTTTGACACCGCTGCTGAAAGAGGATTGCCGCCGTAAGTATGCCCGTGTACAAACTCACCGGTACCTTCAACCATTATTTTGTTGAATATTTCATCGTTGACTACTGTTGCTCCAAGTGGTGAATACCCGCTGCTCATGCCCTTTGCAGTAGTCATTATATCGGGAACTATTCCATAATGGTCAATAGCAAACTTTTCCCCGGTTCTCCCATATCCGGCCATTACTTCGTCAATTATCAAAAGTACGTCATACTTTGTACAAATTTCTCTTATTACCTTGAAATATTCTTTGGGAGGATTTACACCGGGTGCAGCGGAACCAATTACCGGTTCAGCTATGAATGCTGCAATGTTCTGGGCTCCCCATCTTAATATTTCTCTTTCAAGCTCATATGCACATGCAAGTCCACATTCCGGGTATTTGCTCTTATATGGGCATCTGTAGCAATATGCCTGGTTGATTTTCGGGAAGTTTATTAGCAATGGATCATAAATCTTTCTTCTCCCTGTGATACCTGTCATTGAAAGTGAGCCCATTGTATTGCCATGGAAAGATGTCCATCTGGAAATAACCTTCCACTTTGTAGTTGCTTCTCCGTCCCTCTCAACGAAGTATTGTCTTGCAATTTTTAGTGCTGTCTCTGTTGCTTCCGAACCGCCGGAAACAAAATATACATGGTTTAAATCCCCCGGTGCCCACTCTGCAATTTTTTCTGCGCATTTTTCTATTGAATCAGCAGTAAATCTTGAAAGATGGGTAAAAGCAATCTTTTTGATCTGTTCTGCTGTAGCTTCAGCGACTTCTTCGTTTCCGTGACCGATATTAGCTACTGCAGAGCCGGAGCAGCCGTCCATATACTTTTTGCCGTCTTCGCCATAAAGGTATACACCTTTGCCATAAGCAATCTTTGGGTAGTGCCAGTTCTGGTTTCTGTAAAATACATTGTTTTTTGGTGCTTTGTTTTGACTCATTTGTTATCTCCCCCTTAAATATTATGCGGCTGCTGTTTTATCCTTTGCAAACATGCCGCCGTTATTGAACATTTCTCTATCCAAATCACCTTCCAAAGCGGATACTACAACAGCAGTAAGGCTGTCTCCGAGTGAATTTGTAGAGGTATGAATCTGGTCGATTATACGGTATATACCTGCAACAAGAGCTACTGCTTCCAAAGGCAGGCCCATGCTGGTTATCAATGCAATACCCAATATCAGTCCTGACTGCGGAACTGCAGCACATCCTACAGCCATCAATGTTCCTGTCAGCACAAGCAGGATTTGCTGGTTTAAAGTTATGGGAAGTCCGTAAATCTGTGATACGAACATTACTACCAACCCGAAGAAAATTGAAGTTCCATTCATATTTATAGTGGCTCCGAGAGGAAGTACAAAGCTTGCAGTTTCTTTCGGCACACCAAGTTCTTCGATATTGACCTTCATGGTAACAGGAAGTGTTGCGCTGCTGCTGCAGGTACTAAAGGCCATCAGCCACTGCTGGAAAGCCTTCTTGTAGAATTTCATCGGACTTACCTTTGCAAGCAGTATAAGCAGCAGTGTATATATTACCCCTATAAGCAATATATTTGAGGTATAGTCAGCAACTATGAATTTGAAAACAGGTCCGAAGATTTTAAGGCCGAACATAGCAGTTGCTTTTGCCATCAATGCAAATACCCCATATGGAGTAAATCCAACAACTATATCAGTTATTTTGTACATCATGTCAGAAGCTTTATCTATTATGTCTACTAATACATTCGCTCTTTCGCCCATCATAAGGAGTGCTGCTCCAATAAATATGCTGAAGGAGATTATCGGAAGCATTTCACCTTTAGCCATAGAATCGATAGGATTGACAGGGAATATGCCCAAAATCTGGTCCTGCACGCTTGGGAGAGGTTTTACTTCAATCTTGCTTCCTAAGTCTCCCAGTATAAGGCCGGCTCCCGGTTTCATAATCTGTGCAATTACAATACCTATTGTTACTGCTGCACACGTTGTCAGGAAAAAGGTTATAAGACTTTTGATTCCAATGCTTCTAAGCTTCTTTAAGTCTGTAAGGTGAGCAACACCGCTAATAATTGAGAAGAAAACGAGAGGTACTATAATCATTTTAATTAACCGCAGGAACAAATCCCCTACCAATTGCAGCCAAGGCATAAGGAATTTTACCGCCGGACTCTCTGTTCCGATGGTACTTAAAATAACACCAAAGATAGTACCGATTAGCAGACCAAGAAATATTTTGTATACTAGTTTTATTTTTTTCATAGACGCCCTCCTAATTTATAATTTTTGTACTCTGGTTTTAACCTGTTGATTTATGGACCGGTGTACATTGGTTATTGGTAAAGCCACCTCCCTTTTTTATATTGGATTTATGGTGTCTATTTGTGCAGCTATCCTCTGCTGCTCAGGAGTAGGAGAATAAAAAAATCCAGCACCAATAACCTCTCTTGAGGTCATTGATGCTGGATTCTATTCACTAAACTTATTCAGGTCTCCCTGATGCCGCAAATAAAACAGCATTCTATTTCAAATTCTCTTTTTCCTTCCACTTCATGTATCTTTCGTATGTACCTTTTATTCCCACAATAATGGCTTTTTGCGCATATCCGTGGTATCTTTTCTCAACTTTTTTAATAAGTTCCTCCGGGCCGTCTCTTTCTATATTGTGTCCGATAAACAAATAACCTAGAAATTCTTTCGTTTTATCCGACAACAACGTAATTACTACATCTTCTATTATTCCGCTCTTACTGTTAATAAAGAAACCGACGCCGACAAGCTTGTGCAAATGTGCAGCTGCCATTTCCTCTGGGAGCTTTGCGTATGTAACAAAATATACCGTATCTTCGCTAAAGTCCCGCATATTATCATCCTTCAATGCCGTAAAGTATTATTTATTCGTTTGTGATATTATTTATTCGTCATTATTTTTAATATTCCTTCTTGAATTTAAGAAAAAAATTATTCCATTTTATGGTATGTAAGACGCATACCATAATCTAGTACCTGTCATCCCCGTCCTGCTCCCTGAGATATTCCCTAAGAAACTCGACAAGATTTTTTTCTTCCCTGCTTAAGAAATCCAAGCTTCTACTTTCATCAATAATATACTTTTTCAACAACAAAGCGCTCTGGTTCCAAAGCTCAGGTATGTATTCCTTCATCAATATAATACAGTTTGCTACCCTGTCATTATCCATGGTTTTAAGACATTCCAGGATTCTTCTGTATTTTTCTGCCGCATCTGCCTCCCCGGCATCTGCCCGGTTCTTCAGTTCCTCAATGTATTTATACATGCGCTTTCCTTTCTGTATAACATGTGCAATACTGGTGATTTTGGCTCGTGGCACGAGGCACGGGGAAGCTAGGGTATTCCCTACGGGTGAAAAAACAAAAACCACGGAACACACGGATTTTTCACGGAATTCCTGAGGAATTACACAGTAACTCATATTATTTCCCCGCCGTGTCTTCAGTGGGCTTCCGTGTATTCAGTGTTACCCGTTCCTTATGTCGCATTCTATATATTTAATGTAAGATATTTAGTGCAAAACATATAGTATCAATATTAATAACCATATATTAATTTTAGCTAAAGCGCATGTTTTCATTCAACAACTTTTTATATCGGCTTCCGTCTCATATATGTAACTTTATCAAACGGCAGAACAACAAAACCATACTTGGCATACAGGCCCTGTGCATCCCGGGTAGCCAGGATACCGCTGAGATTCCTGAGGTCAGGATGACTGGTCACACACTCGACGAGGAACTTTCCCAAACCCTTTCCCCTGAATTCCTCATCAATAAAAACATCGCAAAGCCAGTACATAACTGAATAATCTGTAACAACCCGCGCAAAACCAACCTGCCTGGTACCTTCATATACTCCGAAGCAAATTGAATTCTTAATTGAGTTTTCGATTTGCTCCCTTGTCCTATTATTTGCCCAGTATGACTTATTGACTAATAAATCATACACGGTATCAATTGACAGACGTGCTTTATCAGTACTTACAACATATTTCCCGCATACCCATTCCATGCTTATACCCCCTTTATAAGTTTGCTTTGTATGCCGCTGTAGTAAATGTAAAGCCTGTGCAAAGACCTTGTCATAGCTACATACAATAACTTTGTATCCAGTTCACCGCCAATATAGCTTTCCGCATCTGCGATGAATACGGCATCAAATTCAAGTCCCTTGGAAAGATGTGACGGTACAACTACCACACCGCCTTTGTACTCCCTGTCCTTCTCCGTTATTATCCTCGGAGCATCCTTTCCAGGTTTGAAAAACGAGTGCATTTCCTTACAAGCTTCCGCAGTTTTACATATTACTGCTATTGATTTAAAGCCCTCTCCTTTCAGTTCCTTTATCTTTGTTGAAATATCATCTGCTATCTCAATTTTACTACTCTTTTTGATAACTTCAACCCTTTCACCGTGACGTATTACCGGCTTTGCAGGTATTAGTCTGCGGTCATCCAGGCTTGAGATCACTTGATTGGCGGCTTCCATTATCTCGACAGTAGTTCTATAGCTCTGCTCCAATATGAGCTTTTTGCACTTGTCTGTAAAAACATTCCTGCTTACATCATCCCAATCCCTTATTCCCCTATAGGAATGGATCCCTTGTGATAAATCCCCAAGAATTGTGAAGGAACTGTCCTTTATAATATTTTTGAGCACATACAGCTGAAATACACTGAAGTCCTGCGCTTCATCTATCACTATATGCCTTACCGGGATTTTTTCATCTACTCCATATATTTTGAATTTAAGATACATAATCGGGGCTATGTCTTCTATTTCAACACTTCCCGAATTAAGGACCTCCATTGTGTGCTCCCTTATATAGCACACCGTCTCCCTGTCCATCTTACCTTCCATAAGACGGTGGAACCTCTCCCCGTTAAAAATGAAATCCCTGTAGTAATCATAAGGATTTATCCTGGATATTCTGCTGACATACTCTTTAACTGCATTCTTGCAATAGCTCTCTATTTTTTCAACGAATTCGTTCTTTTTATCAATAAACCCGGTTATTATCTCTTGTCTCTCTTCGCCTTCCTCCAATATCAGCTTTGCCCGGGCAATTTTCCGGTCGCACATTGACTGTGCTTCTCCAATAATGGAAGCCTTCTGCAATTTCAGCCTGTTGGTAAGATGCTTTTTTATTTCTTCAATTCTTTTCACAAAGGGGTGTTTCCTGTAGTCTTCCATAAAGAGCTTTCTTATGCCTTCGCCCTTGTAAATCGTTTTGGTGAGCAGTTTAAAATCCTCTTCGGGTATGAAAGTCTGCTCAATTTCGGAAATATAATCATCAAGTATACCCTTGAAAAGCATTGAGCTTTTGAACTCTGCTTCCTTGCGTATAAGCTCACTTCTCTTTAATTGTCCTGGACCGGAACTATGGTTTATCAGACTGGACAGTTTTTCGTTGGCCTCTCTTATTTTGAGCTTCTGTCCTATTATATTTGCCGCAAACTCTTCGAAGGTCGTTTGCTTCGTCTTTTCAACCCCTAATTCAGGCAGCACCTCGGAAATGTAATTCAGGAAAAATTTCGTCGGCGCAATTATCATAAAATTCTCAGGTTTAAAGGTCTTTTCGTAGGTATATATCAAATATGCTATCCTGTGGAGGGCAATTGTTGTCTTTCCGCTTCCTGCAGCCCCCTGGACTATGAGCGGCTCCCACATGTCGGCTCTTATAACACTGTTTTGCTCAGTCTGTATTGTTGATACTATCTCCTTGAGCCTGCTATCGGCATTAACCCCCAAAGAAGCCTGCAGGAATTCATCATTTGTGGTTATGTCTATATCAAACATTTCTTTGAGCTTGCCTTCATCGATAGAAAGCTGCCTTTTGAGAAGCAGACTGCCAGTTGTATCTCCCTCAGGGCTCTTGTAACTCGCATCCCCCAAGCGGCCTTCATAATACAAATTCGCAACAGGCGCTCTCCAGTCAACGATAACAAGCTCCTGATCCTCTTCCCGTATTAGCGCCATTTTCCCTATATACAGCTTCTCTATTGCCTTTCCGGTTTCCTGAAAGTCAATCCTTGCAAAATAAGGTCTGCTTCGCGCTGTTATCAGGTTTCTGAGCTTCAATTCGGCCCGCTCCTGCAGCATTGAGTTTATCATGAGCTCAATATACTGCTGGCTGTTATCACCGGAATAATGCTTCTTTCCTTTATCAAGGTCATTGTCAAGCCTGTTCTTTTTTTTCTGCATGCTGTCTATGCTTTTTTCAACATATCCCAGTGTAAATTTCAGTCGCTCGTTTTCCTCGGCATAAGCCGGATGGTTTTCTGCAGCCACACATACACCTCCTAATGTACAATCACTCTTCTACTTATTTCCGCATAGAAATATTCTATTCAATAATAATAGAAAACAAAAGTCCCGGAATATGTTCATTTCTATTTCCCCGTACCCGGGTGATGCGGTAAAACCATATCAATGTTCTTTTCGCACTCTTTCAAAGTTTTTCTTGACAGACCGGTATTTTAACACTAAAATATAATAGATGAATGAGAAAAGAGGTTACTGTTTGAGAAAGTAACCTCTTTCTATTTTATGTAAACTTCTCTATTGCTTGCCCTTTTAATGCCATACCAATATCACATTTCGTTGATATTTATGTCAGATGTTACAACTCCTTGGATAACACCGTTTACTTCAAAAGGTACCGATACTGAAATATTATAATTGTGAGTGACTACGGAAATATATTCCTCGGATATGTAGGTTTCCCCGCTGCAGGCTTTAGTAAAATACGGCTTCGAGCTGCAATCCCTGAAGTTTTCTGGAACATCTACCGTTGCTGCAGTAAGTATACCCTTACTGTCTATAATTGCAATGAGTTCCAAAAAATCAACCTTCGCCTGCTGATCCCTGAGATATTTCCCTGCTGCTTTTTCATCAAGCTTAAGAAGTTCCTTATTCTTTGTAATTTCACCAAGTATGACTTTCGTCTGTTCAATCCTTTGTTTTATCTGTTCTGTGATTTCAAAGCCCTTCATGAAGTTACCCACGATCGAATTGGATTCTTCAAGTCTTTCAAGAAGTTTCACTATATGCCCGTGTATTGCTTCAATCGTTGCCAGCTGTTCCTCTGTTGAAGCGCTGATCTCCTGTGAAACAGCTGCATTTTGCTGCGTTATGTCATTTATATTTTCTATTTCTTTTTCAATTCTTTCCAGGCTTGAAAGCTGTTCTTTGGTTAGCACCGTGATTTTCTTAGCAGCTTCCATATTGCTTTCAAGTGTGTCGTTTATAACACCAGACTTTTTCAGAACTTCGGAGGTATAAGCCAGGTTTTTCTCTATTGCACCTGACTCCTCATTTATATGACCGGATAATTCATTAATCTGCCCAATAACACCATCAATAAGCTGCTTAATTCCCTTTGCAGAACGGGATGATTCTTCAGCAAGCTTGCCGACTTCAGCAGCGACTACTGCGAATCCCTTCCCCTCCTCCCCCGCTCTTGCCGCTTCTATAGAAGCATTCAATGACAGAAGTTGTGTTTGGGAAGCAATTCCTTCCACAGTTTCGGTGATGGAATTGATTTCCCTGATTTTATTGTCAAGGCTTCCCAGCGCATCCAAAACCTTATTGTTATACCCCTTTGACTCCTGAATTTTAGTTTTTATTTCCCCGAACTTCTTAAAGCTGTCCTCAATAGTAAGTTTTGTTTCTTCTGCCACCCGAAGGCTTGTCTCTGCATTGTCGCTTATATCCCTTGCTCCCTGAGCAAAGTTTTGTATCATGCCCATCATATTGCCGGTATATATCGCCTGGTTGCTGACAGATTCCGTGATGTTTTGGATAGTGGCTGCAATTTCCCCGGAAGCGAGCTTAATTGTTTCAGCTTGCCGCTCTATTTCATGAGCATCTTTGACGACTCTCTTCGAAACGTCACTGAAGGAAGCAATCAGCCCCCTTATTTTGTTCAGAAAATCATTAAACCCGGCTGATATTGAATCAAATACCCTAAACCTGGTTTTCCTGACATTCAGGTTCAGCTGACCTTTATTTATAGTCTCGATGTTTCTGCGTATCCTCTTAGAAATTGCGGTAAAGGTCAGTGTAAAAGCACAAGCTGCCGCTATCATCAGCAAAATCAAAGCTGCAAGTAAAACTACATTTTCACGCATGATAAACATTATAATGCCTAATAGCAAACTGGTTATAAAAGAAACCAAAAAAAACCTGTTCATACCGGCAACCTCCAATTTTATTATTATCTTGTGACCTGTACATGAATCTGAGTATTGCTAAAATAATAAGGTGTTATTCAATAATTCAGAGCTGTATAAAGGAAATATATATTGTTAGGTATGTTGCTTGAAATGTATAATATGTAAAAGTAATTTGACGAAATGCTTACTGCTGTCAAATTCATATTAATACAAAAGTGTACAATAATCAATTCAATTTTTATAAATCTTACACAATTTTGCAACCCTTACACAATTTTTCAACCCTTACAAAATTCTTCAAATCATAGCAAAGGATAAATAAAAGCTCGGAAGCATCGAGCCTCCTCGCTTTTGACTGATTCTACTTTGATAGAATGTCCACTGATATAAACCCCGGCCAAATATGGTGTTTATCCAACAGTCAATTTAGCCGGGCTCCGTGTTAGTCTGTTATAATCTTTTATCAGTTCAGACTGTTTTCGTAAAGTGACAATACTCCGTTCAGACTTTTCAATACATTTTTTTCACTCACATAAAGCCTTATTTTACCTGATAATTTCTTGCTATACACAATCTTTGTGCTGGTTTTGAAAAATTTCACTATTTCTTTGTTATGTTTTATACCGATACTATCTGCCTTCAGGTTTGCTACCATATTGCCACCCCTTTCAAATTTTTCAAAACAATGCAAAAGCATCATATTGATTGTATTTTCCTTTGGTACAATAATGCTATCACGTATTAATATGCATGTCAATTAAAAGTTAGTAATTCAATTCTGTATGGAATTCAACATGCTTTTTCAATTCCATACTATAATTTATTAAAGCATAAGAAAATTGGAAACTATACATTTCACACTAAACATCTTACATTTAATTCATAGAATGCGACATAAGGAACGGGTAACACTGAATACACGGGAGCCCACTGAAGACACGGCGGGGAAATAATATGAGTTACTGTGTAATTCCACAGGAATTCCGTGAAAAATCCGTGTGTTCCGTGGTTTTCGTTTCTTCACCCGTAGGGAATACCCTAGCTTCCCCTTGCCTCGTGCCACGAGCCGCGCGCCAAAATCACCAGTGTTGCACATCTTATATAAAAAGTCCATTTTATGACTCAAACAATCGTTGACTCCAATCTTTACAATTAGTATTCTATTCATAAGAATCGGATATAATTTCCATAATGTTTATAGCAATCTCAGGCTTGGAATTCCGGCCTGAAATTCTGTTAATATTTTATCAAAGCTTTAAGAAAGAAGGATGCCTGTATGGAACTGTATAATGCGATTTTTCTCAGAAAATCCACTAGGAAGTATTCCGGCAGGAAGCTTCCTGAAGAACTGCTTCAGGGCGTAAAAGCCGCAGTGGAAAATGCAGAAAGGTTGTATGCCTCAATTGATATGAAAATACATGTTGTTGAAGCAGGAGAAAAAGTTCAGGAGGTGTTGCCAGGTATTGTGGGCAGTTATGGCAAAGTCAGAGCCCCGCATTATCTCGTGATTACTTCTGAAGAAAAGGAAGGTTTTCTGCAAAATATAGGGTACACCGTTGAAAAGGTAGTACTTAAGCTTACCACAATGGGAATAGCAACTTGCTGGCTTGGCGGAGGTTCGAAGAAGGAGCTTTGGGGCAGTGTTGCTGATATTCCGGACAATCACGTGCCGGTACTGCTGGTTGCCTTTGGCTTTGCCGCAGAAAACGAATCCCCTTATAGAGATAAAACTTCCAAGATAAAAAGAAAAGATATTTCGCAAATAACAGCAGGAGCTATGGACCTAACCTGGAGTAAAATAGTTAGCGCAGTCAGGGTTGCACCTTCAGCAGTAAACTCCCAGCCTTGGCGAATAATCTTTCAGGATGGCAGAGTCTATGTTTTCTGCGACGGAAACAGCAATGCCATATTTAAGCACTTTTTTGGTTCACTGAATATGGTGGATATAGGCATAGCCCTCTGCCATTTGGAAGTTGCTGCGTTGAACTTCTCAAAGACTGTCAGATTCTCAAAGGATTTGTCTGCGGAGTATAAAGCTTATGAGTATGTTACGACGGTAATGGAGATTTGAAAATACCGTAGATACACTAGGATATAGTGCGTCTACGGTATTTCACTTCTACCGCATCATTTTTTCTATTGTCTCCAGGAATTCTTCTACCACTTCTGTTTCCCCGGACTGAATCCTGTTTACGATACAGCTCCTCATATGGCTCTCCAGAATCAGCCTGCTTACCGATTTCATTGCAGATTGAACTGCTGAAATTTGGTTAAGTATATCGTCACAGTATACATCCTTTTCAATCATACCTTTAATGCCCCTTACCTGCCCTTCAATGCGGTTCAAGCGGGATACAAGCGAGGATTTCATTTTGTGGGACCTGTTGGAAACCCTTTCTTTTCCTTCATGCCCGCAGTCCGGGCACTGTTGTGGGCTGTGATTCTCCTCTATCATAGGAATTTCCTCCATAGATCTATATATTCTTAATTCCGGTTACGTCATAGCCTGCTTCTTCAACAGCTTCTTTAATCCTGACATCCTCAACCTCACCATCTGTTTCTATTATCGCGTTTTTCCCTCCAAGGTTCACAGATACCGCTTTTACACCCTTCAGCTCTTTCAGCGCCTCCTCTACATGCTTTACACAGTGCATGCAGCTCATACCCTCAACATTAACCTGTTTTTTCATAATACATCCTCCTAATACCTTTATTTTTATCTATATGGTTTAAAGTTTTTAAGTCTTAGTGCGTTTGATACTACTGACACAGAGCTCAATGACATCGCTGCCTCAGCTATAATCGGATTGAGCCTCGGCCCCCCGAACAGGTATAAAAGGCCGGCAGCTATCGGTATTCCTGCAACATTGTAACCAAATGCCCAAAACAGGTTCTGCTTTATATTCCTTATTGTGCTCTTACTGAGCTGTATTGCAGTAGGAACATCCAGAAGATCACTCTTCATCAATACAATATCAGCAGACTCCATAGCCACATCGGTACCTGATCCTATAGCAATCCCAATATCTGCCCGGGCTAAAGCCGGAGCATCATTTATACCGTCTCCTACCATGTCAACCTTTTTCCCTTCGTTCTGAAGCTTTTTGACCTCATTGGCCTTATCCTGGGGCAGAATTTCAGCGAGGATCCTATCTATACCGACCTGCTTTGCAATCGCCTCTGCAATCCTTCTGTTGTCTCCGGTTATCATTGCTACCTTTTTGCCCATCTTGTGGAGCTTATCTATTGCTTTCATACTGTTTTCCTTTGCAACATCAGCTACTGCTATTATTCCCGAAATCCTGCCATCTATTGCAATATACATGAGAGTCTTTCCTTCTGATGCAAGCCTGTCTGATTCCGCCTCCATCCCCTGAAGCCGTATACCTCTGTCTATCATCAGCTTATGATTGCCAAGTAATGTATTCCTGCCCTCCATAAGAACCTCTATTCCATGGCCTGGTATGGCATTGAATCTATCAACCTTTGCAAACAGAATATTATCAGTTTCCGCCTTTCTTACTATTGCCTCACCAAGCGGATGTTCCGAACCTTTTTCCGCTGATGCAGCCAATCTCAAAAGTGCTTCCGGGTCTGTACCGTTTGCTGCTATTATATCTGTCACTTAAGGTCTTCCCTCAGTGATAGTCCCCGTCTTGTCAAATACAATAGTATTGACCTTATGAGCTGTTTCAAAAGCTTCTCCGCCTTTTATCAGAACACCGTATTCAGCACCCTTCCCCGTGCCTACCATTATTGCAGTCGGTGTTGCAAGTCCTAATGCGCACGGGCAAGCTATAACCAGTACAGCAATGAAGGTTGTAAGTGCAAATACGGGGGTTTGCCCGCTGAAATACCACAAGGCCGCAGTAATAATTGCTATGCCGAATACAACAGGCACAAAATACCCTGATACTATATCGGCCATTTGTGCTATCGGAGCTTTTGTCCCCTGGGCATCATCCACCAGTTTTATTATCTGTGCAAGAGCAGTATCACTTCCCACTCTCGTTGCCCTGAACTTTACCATTCCGTTCTTATTAAGGCTTGCACCTATCACTTTGTCCCCAGTCTTCTTTTCTACCGGTATACTCTCACCGGTAAGCATGGACTCATCTACCGACGTATATCCTTCAACTATTTCTCCATCTACCGGAATTTTCTCTCCAGGCTTAACAAGTATAACATCGCCTATTTCAACCTCTTCAATCGGTATCTCAATCTCCTTGTAACCGGCTTTGACTATAGCCTGCTTTATTTCTGAAAGTCTGATCTTTCCGGAATCGTATTTGATAGCTGCTTTCTCTGTCGCAAAATTAACAACTGCTCCGGAAACTCCTTCAAGCTTGCTGACCGCCCTCTCCGCAGCTTTTGCACATGCTGCACAAGTCATTCCGATTATTTTATATTTTTCTGTTTTCATGCAATCACCTTCATATACACTAGTAATGTATATCGCCATATTTATTAATACTATATTTTATCTTATTTTGTGCCTATATGTTTTATATATACCCCCCTGATGTATTTTACTATAGTATATATCAATTAATTTTGAATGTCAACAACTGCCACTCAATGTAATATGTTGCCATACCTGCATTTTTGTGTTATATTTTATAATGCATAGGAAAGTATAAATTTCCGATGTGGGCCCACGAAACAAGTTCGTTACACCCACAACATCAATGCAAGGTTTTCTTATGAGAAAACCTCTAGTGTGACACTTTCCGTTAAATGCATTTCATAAAAGGCTTCCTTGATCGTTAATATGCTTCAATAGAAGCCTTTTTTATATCATCACAGGGGGTGTATTTTATGCTCATAGGTAGGAAAATACGGCTCAGGGCAAAGGAAAAAAAAGACCTGGAAGCATTGTCGGATATTTTTAACGATCCAAAGTTCAGTGAATTTGATATGAGCTTTTTGGCTGCCTTTTCAAAGGAACGTATGGAAAAAGATTTTGAAAAGGAAATAAAGGAAAATATTAAGGACACAGGCAGTGAACATTTTGTAATAGTTAATGAGGATGGGCGGGTAATTGGCGATATCGTTTATCACAAGTCCAATGAAACCCAAAACATATATATGATAGGCATCGGGATAGGCAGCAGCTATTGGAGCTGCGGATACGGCCAGGATGCCATAACCACTCTTCTGAGATATCTTTTCCTTGAGAGGAATGCACACAAGGTGGAATTGATGGTCAGGGACACCAACCCCAGAGCAGTCCGTTGCTATGAGAAATGCGGCTTCGCAAGGGAGGCGCTGCTTCGTGAGGGGGAATTCTCAGGAGGTAAAGCAGTAAACTATCACTATATGGGTATCCTTAAGGAAGAATACCTGGAAAGAGGTGATTCCTAATGCTTGTTGGTAAAAAAGTCAAGCTCCGGGCAATTTTAAAGGACGACCTCGAAGCGCTACATGATATGTATAATGATCCGGCCGTAATTACCTTTCTGGATACCAAGGGAGATGTTTCCCTTGCTTCCTTCGAGGCAAAGCTGGAATCGCACTATGAAGCCGGCAACAAAAACAGCGAGTGGCTCGTTTTGGAGAACGAAGAAAGCAAAGTGACGGGAAGTGTCTTTTATAATTCCAAGTGGAGGAAAACTCTTGCGTTTATAGAAAACCTGTATGTCGGAAAAGAATACCGCAACAGAGGCTTTGCAACCGATGCCATCAAATTATTATGCAAATTTCTTTTTGAGGAAAGGGAATTCAAGAGAATAGAAGTACTAATACGGGAGGACAGCGCCCCTGCGCTTAGGGTATTTGAAAAAACAGGCTTTAAAATTGAAGGCGTCAGAAGGAAATCGGCATATTCAAAAGGCAAATACCTGGATGAGATTTTCATGTCATTGCTGGATCATGAATATTTTAGGCGGAAGTAGAACTGTATTGAGCGACATAGAAATAGCCGGAGTTATAACTCCGGCTATCTTATTACTGCTTGATTTTCATGGAACCTCTTGCAAGAGATGTCAGAACCGCTACCGCCGCAAGAACAGATGCTACAATATAGGCAAAGTGAAAGGCACCCACAAAGGAACTGACTCTTAGCTCTGTACCTGTAATTCCTTGCGAGGACAGCAACTCTTTCAGATAAGCCATCCGGCTGCTGAAAATTGCACCGGAAACCGCAATTCCTGTCACCATCCCCATATTCCTCATAGTTGCAAGCAGACTTGAAGCTATACCTCTCCTGTTTCCAGGTACGCTGCCCATAATTGCACTGTTATTGGGAGTCTGGAAAAGCCCTATACCTAACCCTGTAACCACCAGTGCTATTATTATCGAGATATTCGAAGAATCATAGTTCAGTTTGCTAAGAAGCCATATTCCAAAGGATATAACTGCCATACCGCTGGAGCTTATGTACCTGCTGTCAATGCGGTCTGACAAAATACCGCTTATTGGTGCTATTACAGTCATTGTAATAGGCATCGGGATAAGCATAAGACCGGCTTGCGACGGGGAAAGACCTCTAAGCTGCTGTAGGTAGAACGGCATCAACAGAGTAACTGAAAATTGTGCCATATAATTTATTAAGGCAGATACATTGCTCATGGCGAAAAGTCTGCTCCGGAACATAGCTAGATCTACCATAGGATGTTTAGTTCTCTTTTCAACCATGACAAAAACCGCAAGTAGAAGTATGCCAAATATCAATGCCGGTATTATGTATGGGTTTCTCCACCCGTATCTTTCAGTAAAACTAAGCGGGAGCAGCAGGCTTATTAATGCAATGAATACAATTGCAGCTCCTGCAATATCAAAGGTCTGTGCTTCACGGCGGGATGCTTCGGGTATAACTTTGTTTGCCCAGAGCGTACCGGCTATTCCTACAGGAATGTTAATATAGAATATACTCTGCCAGCCGAAATGCGAGGTCAGAAAGCCCCCAAGCACCGGTCCTGTAGTCAATGCAACAGATACTGCAACAGCCGTTGCCCCAAGTGCCTTCCCTCTTTCATCCGGCGGTGCAACATTCGTTACTATTGCGGGGCCCATTGACATCAGCATCCCAGCACCCAGAGCCTGTATTGCCCTGAAAATAATCAGCAGCAGTACAGATGGAGCCAGCCCGCATAATATAGACCCTGCAGTAAATATTATGAACCCGGCGATATATATCCTTTTGTGCCCATACATGTCGCCCAGCCTTCCATATGTAAGAAGCAGGCTGCTTATAACGAGCAGATATGACATTACCACCCATTCAATCACCGACAGTGGCGCCTTAAAATGCTCGCTTATTCTTGGCAAAGCTATATTTACTACACTGGAATCAAGGGCTGACATAAAAGTACCTATTACAACAGCGAATATTATAAGTCTCATCCTTTTTCTATCTATAGAACCGCTGACATTTTTATCCGTCTTTTCACTTAAGCTTTTAGCCATAAAACCCTCCGGAAATTTCTGTTATATATTATTATTCTTATGTTACTACTATTAATATTACCATATATTGCTTCAATCCGGCTATTATACGATTGAAAAAGCTGCAGGCAAACAGTACAGTAAGAGCAGCCATAGAAGCAAATGGTATGTATAACAAGGCATTCCCCGATATACATACCATTCGATTATCAGTCTGTTTTATTTTACAACTATATTGATCAATCTGTTCTTTATGACAATGACCTTGACCACCTGCTTGCCTTCCAATATAGCTTTTGCTTCATCATTGGCGATCACTATATTTTCGATTTCCTTCTCGGTTGCTGTAGATGGAACTTCAATTCTTCCTTTAACCTTACCGTTCACCTGTATGGCAATCTCAACCATATCCTTTACCAGAGCCTTCTCATCCCACTCAGGCCATTCCTGGTTGAATACCGAATACCCACGTCCGAGACTCGACCACATTTCTTCGGTAAAGTGCGGGGCAAATGGAGCCAGAAGCCTTATAAGGTCGGCTACCACACCTTCAAAATAAGCAACATTCTTGTTTTCTACATTCTGGTCATACTTGTAAAGCGCATTGACAAGCTCCATCATCTTGGCAATTGAAGTATTAAACTGGAATACTTCGGCATCTTTTGTCACACCCTTGATTGCCATATGCCTTACATAATTCAGTTCCTTTTCATCCTTGCCAATAGCATTGCTGCTTTTTTGACCTTTTATCTCATTGGCTCTTTCAACCAACCTCTCCACCCTGCTAAGGAACCTTGATATTGCTTTAATTCCATCATCGCTCCATGGGCCTCCGTCCACATAGGAAAAACCAAAGCAGAGATATAGTCTGAACACATCGGAACCGTATTCGTTTATATACACGTCAGGAGATACGACATTGCCCCTGGACTTGCTCATCTTTTCCCCGTCAGGGCCAAGTATTGTACCTTGGTGCACCAGTGAAAGGAAGGGTTCGCCAAATTTCAGGTAGCCCATATCCCTCAAGGCTTTAGTCACGAATCTTGCATAGAGCAGATGCATAGCTGCGTGTTCCGCCCCACCGATATACTTGTCAACAGGAAGCATCTTGTCAATCCATTCCTTGTCGAAAGGCTGCTCAGCATTCTTGTTGTCAGGATACCTGAGGTAATAGAAGGAGGAACATACAAAGGTATCCAGAGTATCAGGATCTCTAAGCGCCGGTTTCCCACACTTCGGACAGGTTGTATGCATAAATTCGCTGCTCTTTTTCAGCGGTGATTCACCATCAGGAGTAAACTCTACATTGTATGGCAGCATTACCGGCAAGTCTTTTTCCGGTACAGGCACTATGCCGCAGTGTTCACAATGGACTACCGGTATGGGAGCGCCCCAGTACCTCTGTCTTGATACAAGCCAATCCCTTAATCTATAATTTATCTTAAGCTCGCCCTTGCCATTCTTTTTAAGCTCTTCAGTTATCTTTATCCTGGCTTCCTCCGATGACAGCCCGTCGAATTTGCCGCTATTTACTGTGGTACCGTATTCCACAAAGGGCAGTTTGTCATCTGTACCTTCTGCACCTTTTACTACCCTCACTATTGGCAGCTTGAACTTTTCTGCAAATTCAAAGTCTCTTTCATCATGCCCCGGTACTGCCATTACACAGCCAGTACCATAAGTCGCCAAGACATAGTCTGCGATCCAGATCTGAACCTTTTCACCTGTTAACGGGTGTACTGCATAAGCACCGGTGAAAACCCCGGTTTTCTCCCTTGTAGTTGAAAGCCTGTCTATCTCAGTTGCTTTTCTTGCAAAATCCTTGTAAGCTTCAACTGCTTCCCTTTGTTCAGGAGTAGTTATGATATCCACAAGCTCCTGCTCAGGAGCCAGCACCACATAAGTAACCCCCATAAGCGTATCCGCTCTTGTTGTAAACACTCTGAAGGAAAGGTCTTTATCAGCCACCTTGAATTCTATCTCGGAGCCTTCCGACCTGCCTATCCAGTTCTTCTGGATTTTTTTCGTCTTTTCCGGCCAGTCAAGGCCCTCCAACTTATCCAAAAGCTCCTGCGCATAAGCTGTTATTTTAAAGAACCACTGGGTCAGATTCCTCCTGATTACTTCAGTTTCACATCTCTCACAGTGTCCGTCTATTACCTGCTCGTTGGCAAGTACGGTATTGCACTTTGGGCACCAGTTTACCGGAGCCTCTTTTCTATAGGCCAACCCGTTCTCAAACAGCTTCAGGAATACCCACTGTGTCCATTTATAATATTCAGGCACACAGGTTACTACCTCATAATCCCAGTCAAAAGTAGCCCCCATTTCTCTGAGCTGCTGCTCCATGGTTGCAATGTTCTTAAGTGTTGAGTCCTGGGGATGGATTCCTGTCTTTATTGCATAGTTCTCTGCAGGAAGCCCGAAAGCATCAAAGCCCATCGGCTGGAACACCTCATAACCCTGCATCCTCTTCATCCGAGCCCAGGAATCACTGGGGCCATAGTTATACCAGTGTCCTACGTGAAGTTTTGCACCCGACGGATATGAGAACATCTCAAGACAATAAAGCTTCTTATCTACATTTTCAGGATGAAACTTGTAAAGCTTGGTTTCCTCCCATTTTTTCTGCCACTTGCGGTCGATATCCTTTGAATACGGCATGGCAAACGCTCCTTTCAATTTAGGGTTTAAAAAATAAAAACTTCATCTCATGAAGAGACGAAGTTAATTCGCGGTACCACTCTTTTTATCTTTGGCATGAACAGCCAAAAACCACTTTATCGATGGCAATCTACCATCTATCCGGTTAACGGAGGAATCCGGCGTACCCTATTTTTACTTCAGGCAGCTGCTCCCGGGCGAGTTCGAAGAATTAAAACTGCCGGATTTCACCTTGCTCCGGCTCTCTTAAAGTTTGCCATTCCCCTACTATTCCCGTTCCTTGCATTTATCCAACAATTATAAATAATATTATCACACTTTGCTTCTACTGTCAATTGCGGCGTAAACCGCAACTTCAATTACACGCCTTCAACCTTTTATTTAAGATATGCTTCAATCATTTCCTGTGTTACTTCATTATTCTTGCATAATTCACCAAAAAACATACCGATTCTTCTAATTTTCTTTCAAGAGTGCCGTAATCTATATTCTATGGAATAACCGTTCTATGCTTTCATCCCTTGTGAACTTTTTCCCCTGCCACGTGTCCCTATCCATCAGCAGGTGATCTATGGCGTTTATAACTTCAAATTTTTTGAGACTCCAGAGAGGGCCTACAAGAGTGTCCCTCGGGCCATCCCCGGTAATCCTGTGTATTACCATTTCCTGGGGAATCCGTTCTATACAGTCTGCTATAATCTCCACATAATCATCCAGTTCCATAAGCCGGAACTCTCCCCTGGCATGCATATCAACCAATCTCGTGTTTTTCAAAAGGTGCAGCAAATGCAGCTTTATGCCCTGCGTTCCTGAGTTGGCCACAAAATCCACAGTTTGGAGCATTTCTTCCCTGTTTTCGCCGGGCAGCCCCAATATAACATGGGTTACCACCTCAATATTCCTCTTTCTAAGCTCCTTTGCCGAATTTATATACACATCTAGGTCATAACTCCTGTTTATTAGCTTGGATGTTTTGTCATGCACGGTTTGAAGTCCCAGCTCCACCCATAAATAGGTTTTCGAATTTATTTCCTCCAAAAGCTCCAGGACATCTTCAGGGAGGCAATCAGGCCTTGTGGCTATAGCTATGCCTACTACATCCTCAAGTTCAAGTATGGAATAATATTTTTCCCTGAGAGTGCCCACATCGGCATATGTATTTGTATATGCCTGAAAGTAGGCTATATACTTGCCTGACTTCCATTTTTTATTCATCATTTTCTTTACTTCATAAAACTGTTCTATAAGATTTTTAGAGGTGCCGGTAAAATCCCCGGAGCCTCTTGCACTGCAAAACACGCATCCACCCGTCGATACACGACCGTCCCTGTTCGGACAGGTAAAACCTGCATCCAAAGATATCTTGAATACCTTTTCGCCGAATTTCTCCCTGAGATAATAGTTCAGCGTATGGTACCGCTTTCCATCCCATAATATGGCCATTCGCCCATTCACCCTATCTTTATGTATATATTGACGTTATCCGCTGCTTACATATATATTATCATCATATAATCATATTTTCACAATATTATTCAAATAAATTTCCCGTCGAATAAGTCATCAGGCTAACCGGTTCACATTCATACAGCCATGAATTTCAGGCTCTATAGGTATATATCAGAGAATTCAATGTTTACCTTTTCTTCGTAACTTACAGCCATTTCCTCAACTGCCAGGGAAGTTTCCTCATTTTCATTAATTCTGATAGGAAGCTTAATTATGAACTCACTTCCTTTTCCATATTCACTTGCAACTTCTATAGTACCTCCATGCATCTCGACAATGGATTTCACAAGGGAAAGCCCTATACCGCTTCCCTCGCATTTCCTGGTAAATGACTTGTCCACCTGCCTGAATCTCTCAAATATAATAATTTTTTTATCATCAGGTATACCAATTCCTGTGTCTCTTACCGATATAACTGCATTTTTTACGTCTCTATGCAGCGAAACATGTATGCAGTCCTCCTGGTTGGTATATTTTATCGCATTGGACAACAGATTTAGTATTGCTCTTTCAATTCTATTTATATCATATGGCAAAACAAGTTCTTCCATATCTGTTTCAAAAGTCAGCTCCGGACCTTTATCTTTAATATATTCTGCCGCCGATTGTGTTATATTTCTGACAGTACTGACCAAATCCTGATTTTTAAGGTGCATCTCAAAGAATCCTGAATCTATTTTTGTGACATCTATCAAGTTGTTTAGAAGTCTTAGAAGTCTGAAGCAGTTTTGCTTCATTATTTGTGTATACTTATTCATTCCCTCCTGCATGTTGTCCATATGTTGTTCTTTCATCCCCAGTTCAAGCAGTTGAAGAGAACCCAGTATAATATTCAGAGGTGTCTTGAACTCATGAGACATATTAGCAAAGAATTCTGTCTTTAGCTTGTCATATTCAATAGCCTCATTCAACAGTTTCATATTCTCCTCAATCTTATTTTTGAGTTCTTCAGACTTTTTACGTTCTGAAATATCTCTTACGACAAACATCATCCCTGATTCTCCCCTAAAAGATACTACAGACGCTACCGCTTCAACATCAACTTCTGTACCGTCAAGCCTTAACAACCTTTGCTCGAACACTGATGTGTCACCACTACCAACAATATCCCCAATACTCCGCCCCAAAGCTTCCTTGTCTCCGGAACTAACAAAATCCAAGTCCCTCTTCCCGAAAATATCTTCGGGGCCTTTAGCCCCAAGTAGTCTTACCCCTGCTCTATTTGTAAATACATTTCTTCCGTCTATACTCACATAAATAGCATCAGGGCATAATTCAACAAGAGTCCTGTACCTTTCTTCGCTTTTCTGAAGCTCCTTTTTAGCAGTTACACGTGCCGTTATATCCCTGAAGCTCCACACCCTGCCCATCATATGGTCCTTATCCATCAAGGGAGAAGTATAGATGGTGCAGACTCTGCCATCGTTAAAAACAGCTCTGTAATTCTCTGCTACAGGGGCTTCATACATATACTCCACCCATTGTCCAAAACCTTCAGGGTCCTCAAGCTGGTGCTTTGCATAATTCAGCAATGCTACTTCATTGCCCATGTAGTAAATATCCCAGGGTATGTTCCACATCCTGAGGAAAATGTCATTTGCCTCAATTACCTGCCTTCCGTTGCCTATAATCAATATACCATCGTCAGTTGCATTCAAGGTTGCTCTCAGTACTTTTTCCTTTCTCTCAAGTTTTTCCTCAGCTTCCTTGTGCTTGGTTATATCTCTGGCTATTCCCACAATGCCTTTACGCCGTCCATCTTTATGAAGTACAGGTGTTTTTATTACATCATATATTCTCTTTCTGCCATCCGGCATTTCAATAATCTCAACGCCATTGTAAACAGAACCCTTATCCCAAGCCTTTTCATCCGATATGCAGCAATTGCCGCATATGTTCTTATATATGCTGCTTAATTCCGAAAGTTCCTCCAACTGCTTATTTTTGTAATTGTCATTGCTAAAACCGAAAGCCTCAATCGCTGCATCATTAAACTCAATATACTTTCCATCATTATCTTTAAAAAAAATCAGGTCAGGTGTTCCGTTTATCAGTGTCCTCAGAAGCTCTTCCCTTTCAAGAAGAGACTCTTCCACACTTTTCCTTTTTCTTATATTTTTGAACATATACAATATACCTGCGAGCAGTATAATCAGTACAGAAAAATGAAGCCATTGCACGTAATCCGAAGTATCTGTCAAAATATCAACTATAGGAATAAGTTTAAAAAAGTTTTTTATTTGTATAGCGGGAAGCATTGGCAGTTCGTGATTACTTATCCTGCAGCATATTATAGGAGTTGAGGGAAAAAGCTTGTCCCTATAAGTAAGTGAATAAGAAGTGGCACTATACCAAATCCCATTTGCAATTCTATCTACCAGCTTATTTTCTGTATCGTATGAACTAGTAAGAAGCAGCTCTTGCTTATTATTCGCTGTTGCATCTGCCGGTTCTGGAAAATTGCATATAAGAAAACCCATTAATAAAGCAGTGAACACAACAGCAAGCCATCTTTTGTACATATACTACACCCCTGGACTAATTCCGAAATTAATGTAAAATTATGTAAGGCATTTAAGACATAATAGTTTGCCTAAAACATACCATTTTAATTATTCCACAGCAAACGAGCGTTTTCAATTAACTTCGTCATACAATTAACGACATAATCCATCATGCCCCGATATTATAAAATGCGACTTTATCCGACCTTATACAACAGCTTAATTTATATTATTCTTCCAGTATTATGCCTAGCTTGTTATATATATTTTTTGTTATGACATTTGTTATCGGCAGATGATTAGCCTTTTGAAAGCTGTTGAGGGCTCTTTCGGTAGCCAGCCCATAATGTCCGTCTACATAACCATTATAAAATCCCTTTAGCTTGAGAACCTTTTGCACTTCCATTACATCTGAGCCCCTATCCCCGGGCCGGATCTCCCTAAAACCGCTGCCAAAAGGCCCGAAGGGACCCCCATAAATTTCGACAGCAGTCCCGTGCCTTACTACTTTATATAATTTCTCCGCATCCGTGCTCTTCATTCTTATACACCCATGGGATGCTGCATACCCAATGCTGTCAGGCCTCGTAGTTCCGTGTATTCCATACTTTCCCCAAGGAACATTCAATCCCATCCAGCTTCCTCCAAAGCCTTCTCCCCAGTCCCCCTTTGAAATAACTCTGAACAACCCGACAGGTGTGGGAGTATCCTTTTTACCTATTGCAATTCTATATTTCATCATCTCTTCGTCATTTTTAAACAAATACAGGGTCTTCTTGGGTAAGTCTATAAAAATAAAAAGTTCTTCGCTCTCCAGGTATTCTTTCATGCATGCCTCTTCCCATAGTATATAGTCATTCTTTACCGGCAGACAATTATATGTACTTGTAAATAAAAGCAGTATAGAAATTAAAAGCAATAAAAGCACTGCATATATTATTCTTTTCAATTCTACCCCTCCAGAACAATCTATTAAATTATATGAAAAAGGCGGTTGTAAAATAACAAAGAAGGGAAATGAATACTCATTTCCCTTCTTTGTTATTTTAGTTTCTGATTTTGCTTGTTAATTGTGTTTGCCGCCCTTTCCGCCATGCCCGTTCCCGTTCGTATCCTTTATGTTATTTCCCCTGTACTGGAGCTCATAGCTATAGTCTACCGAGCCCTTTTTGCCTGCAGGCGCTGCATACCAGACTATCATATGGTTATCCCCGTTGTTCATATAGCCTCTCAGTGTTATGGCATCCTCCTCACTAATGTTGAATGGGTCTATGTTCAATACTTTAATATGTGAATTGCCGCTCTTGCCTGCAGTCTTTTCATTTATAAAAGCAACTGCGTAATCTACAGTAATACCGAGTACTTCATCAATGCTCATGAACTCATCAAGGTTGGATGCATCTTTTACAAGGCCTATTTCGGGTACTTCAATATTCTTTATATACCAGCCGGCACCATTGGTTCCCCAATCTGTCATATACCTGAAAGCTACGAGTATTTTGTTTCCGGCATATGAAGAAAGGTCAAACTCTTCAGTAGTCCATTCTCCTATAGTACCGGTAAATCCGGGCAGCTTTTCACTGATTGCAGGATACCCGTCCGGGTCCAAATCCGACCTTGTATCGGCATTTGCAAGGCTGGTCCAGCTATTGCCGTTGTCTGTCGAAACCTGAACAAGTCCATAGTCCCATGCCTCTTCAATATCATACAGGTGATCAAACTTGAGAGTTGCAGCATTTACATTTGTTAAGTCAGCTTCAAAAATTATCATATTGTCAACTTCATCACCCTGATTGCCCCACAATACCTGATCGCCGTTGCCGGTCGGATCGTCTGCAACTATCCATGGAACAGGCATAAAGTTGATGCCGTCAAACAGTATACTCTTAATCTTTCCTGTATCCTCCATAGAAATATAATCCGCACCCCAGGCAGGTACTCCCGGTTTGTTGAAGGTTGCCGCCGAATCATAGTTTAGCTTTATATCTATGGTATCGAAGCTGTATATGCCGTCGCCAGGATTATCACTGTCTATTGCCAATGCAACAGTAAATCTTCTGAACAGCTCTTCAAAGTCTATCCCGGCATTGTATTCTTCCAGTATCTTATTTACACTTTCTATTCCGTTATCAGTATCCTTGGCGAGTGACTGTATAAAAT
>JBLNDG010000084.1:0-30929 GCA_050261415.1 Caulobacteraceae bacterium
TTAATGGGGTTTTGTCACTTCTATTATATCACAGGAAGGGGCTTCTTGGACTTTTTTATTGCCCAAAACTATTGATTTTTCAATGTTCAACGCACATTAATAATGTGCGAAAGTTGATTAAACTGAGCTAATTATAGTAAGACATAAATTTTACTTAACTGTTCTTGAGGGATGTTGCGATAAAGATTAACATGTAGCTGAGGTATTTATACAGGTACCTCAGCTGCAATAAAATTTATGTACAAGAATCTTTTTATCAAGTATAGAAGATAATGGATGAAGTTAAGTGTTTTTTTTATGAGGTAATTATATTAATGTGAGGAGTGAATTTAGCAGATGGATGGAAATGCATATGTTCATTTTTTTCAAACACGGGATAATAATTATGTATATGACGTAAATACGAACAGTATTTTAAAAGTTAGCAAAGAAATATACGATTATCTAAAACAAAATATAGACGGTTGTAAGGAATATTTCAACGAGCAAATGGAACAGGAGATTGGGAAGATGTTATCTGCAGGGTTTCTTTCTTCTAAACGAATGAGTGAGGTAGAACATCCGTATAGCGAGCTTCTCCCCTACTTTATAAAAAATGCGCTTAGCACTATTACATTACAAGTTACACAACAATGCAACCTTAGATGCAATTATTGTGCATATTCGGGAACATATGAGAATAGAACCCACTCAGATAAGATAATGAGCTTCGAAATTGCCCAAAAGGGTATTGATTTTCTGATACAAAACTCATCAGAGGCATATAAGTTAAACATCAGCTTTTATGGGGGTGAGCCCCTTCTCATGTATGAGCTTATCAAATCCTGTGTCAGCTATGCAAAGAAAGAAGCTGTAGGAAAAGATATTAGATTTAGTATGACAACAAATGGTACTTTACTTAATGACAGCATTATAGAGTTTCTCGTAGAGAATGATTTCCATTTATTAATTAGTTTGGATGGACCTGAGGAGATACATGATAAGAATCGAAGGTTTGCAGCTAATGGACAGGGTACATTTAAAGTAATTATGAACAATATTGCCCGTTTCAAAAACAAGTATCCTGATTATGTAAAAAAGAATATTGCTTTCAATGCTGTATTAGACGGTACAACGGACTTTAACTGCATGAATGATTTTTTTTGCACATATGAAGATATAAAGGAATTTAGGACTAATATAAATTCTATTGCGGATAAATATTTAAAGAAAAATGTTGATGTTTACAAACGCTACAGTATACAGCAAAGATATGAGAGATTCAAATATATGTTGTATAAAGTAAATAAGCTGGATATGGGGTTTACTTCAAAGCTGCTTAATAAAGAGTTTACAAAATTTGAGGACAGGCTGTATAAACGGAAATATTCAAAAAGCATATCAGAGAAAGAACATCACGGGGGGCCCTGTGTTCCTGCCGTAAAGAAGCTTTTTATGGATATAAACGGGGTGTTTTATCCCTGCGAAAGGGTAAGTGAGTTATCGGAACCAATGAAAATTGGTAGTGTTTATGAGGGTTTGGATGTAGACAAGATGAGAAATATACTTAACATCGGTAAGCTTACTGAAAATACATGCAAAAACTGTTGGGCATACAGGTTTTGTTATCTATGCGCAGTGCAGGCAGATAACCTTACGGAATTATCTGCAGAAAAAAAGTTATCTAACTGCAGAAATGTAAGATTCAAAACAGAAGAGGACTTCAAGGATTATTGTATGCTGATGGAATTCGGATGCAACTTTGAAGAAGAAGAATTAAAATATTTTAATGCATAAGGTGGGATTAAAAACATGTATAAACCAAAAGCAGTTATATATCCGTATGATAATGAATCATCATTCTTATTCAAGTATAATGATCTGAACATGAAATTCGATGCAGCAGTTGCCGTAGCGCCAAATGGCTGGGGATTGACAGGCAAGGATGTTGGAAAAATAAGCGGGAGTGGGCATATAGGAATAAAGGTTAATAATAGCTTTGAAGATTGCTATGGGGGTTCTGACTCAATTATTATTGCAGACTCAAATATGGAATTGAATTTTGATATAATATATGATAATATTGCAAATGAGGTAAAAAAAGGTAAAAATGTTATATGCATGAAAAGACTTGAAGAAGAACATTACCAGAGCCTGTATGACATATGCCGGAGCAATGGTACCGCCTTTGAGTACTTAAAAGGTGATGACCGGATGATTGCCGCTGGTGTGTATGATGAAACACTATTGGATATAAAGTCACCAGTAATTTTTGTAGCAGGAGTAACCCGTAGAACTGGTAAGTTTGACCTGCAGCTTGCCCTCCGGAAGGAAATGCTGGAGGCAGGGTATAAGGTCAGCCAGATAGGAACCAAGAACTTTTGCGAAATATTCGGCTTCCATTCCTTCCCTGATTTCATGTATAGCAGCACAATGAATGAGGCAACGAAGATTATTATGTTCAACCGCTTTGTTAAGGCTGTTGAATCAAGTGAGAAGCCTGATGTGATAATAATTGGCATACCAGGCGGAGTAATGCCTATTAATAAGCAGTTCACGGATGGTTTTGGGGTTTTGGCATTTTTGGCAGCGCAAGCTGTTAAACCGGATGCAGCTATATTAAGTGTTCTGTATGAAGATTATTTACCGGAGTATTTTAGAGAAATAGATAATTTTTGTAAGTATAGGTTTGGCTATAATGTGGATTGCTTTAACCTTTCAAACATTAAATTTGATTATCAACAATCCGGTGACTCAGGTAAAAAATGTTATTCAGTTATTGACTCAAGCTTTATTAATGAAAAGGCAGAAAAGTGTAGCTCATGTGGGAAACCCGTATATAACCTATTAAACAGCATAGATATGAAAAATATGTCAACTCATATAATAAATCTGCTGTCCGGTGATGAGAACATAAAGGATATAATATAAGGAGGAGTACTATGGATAGAGTTTATGCAGATAATTATGATGGAAATATAGATAAAAAATTAAAGGATATTATTCAAAACCTACTGAAATTGGATTTTGAAAACACATATGCTGATTTTTTAGATGAGCATTTATTAAGCATTAGATTCAGACTAGCGCCAAGAGACTTAGTATATCTTCATAGAGATGTCGAAAAAGCGTTTAATATTACAATACCCCAAATCGATATAGCCGAGGGACGGTTTTCAAGCTTTAACAGCATTTGCTCCCTGATACGGAATCAATTGAATAAGAAAGATGAAAAGAATGAACAAAAATCTTATTATTGTAGTTTATAAAGACTATTAATATAAGCGTAATATGGGAGTGATGTGTATGAAATGCAGAAAATCGGTCGGTTTAATAGGTATTATTTGCCTGCTTGCGGCACTGTTTTCCATGACAGGCTGCAAGCCCGGCGATTCATCAGGCACCATGGAAGCCCTGAAGAAAAACGCATATACCTATGAGGCTGTGGAATTAAGCGGTGCTATGGGGTTGCAAAGCGTTTCTATCATGAGTGTCAACAGCAAAGGAGAAATTGCATTATTTGACGAGGAAAAAGAGAAAATCCTTATCATTGATAAAAAAGGAGACTTAGTAAGAGAAATACCTGATACCTTCAATGGAAGCACATGTCTTGCATATGACACCGGGGATAAGCTATATGCCTTGCTGCAATACTATAAAAAGAACGGCAGTGAAGTAACCGGAATGATGACGGAGCTGGTAATCTACAATGGACAGGGACAGAAATCCGGTGATAAGGTTGTAAAAGAAATTAACGGCAGCAGGGAGTCATTTAGCGGAAAGCTTATAACGAAGATGATACCGGATAGACAAGGAAACCTTTATGTGCGTAAAAGCGACGGAACGGTTGAAGTGTTAAACAAAAGCCTAGACAGTATAAAAGCGTGGGACAGGAATGAATATTCAGATATAAGTCTTGATGAAAAAGACAATCTGCTATTGCTGCATAAAAGTACAGGAGGGCAGAGGCTTATACAGAAGCTTGACAATAAAACCGGTAAAGTTATCTGGGAAAAAGAGCTAAAGGGGTCTGGCGCACCGCAGTTAATATACTGCAACAGGAGCTCCGGCAAACTATACGGCTTGGAGAACGGAATTGTTTACAGCTACAGTTCGGAGGGGGACATAGGCTCCAGACTGCTGGACTGCAAAGAACTGTCGGTTTTGAACGATATATATAGCTTTGCGGTGGACGATAACGAGGAAGTATATGTTCAAAACGCGGATAATGGAAAATCAAATATTATCTGTTTTAAAAAACAGGATGAAAGTAAGCAGAGGGCTACAGAGGGAAATAAAAAGAAGCTGGTTGTGTATTTAAGATATGTTATTTCAGACGATATTGTTTCAAATGCAGCGCATGAGTATGAGAACAAGCATCCCGGTGTGGATATCGAGATCAATGACATCAGTGGGCTGACAATGGAGGAATGTATGCAAAAGTTGAATACAGAGCTGCTGGCAAAAAAAGGGCCAGATGTTATATTAGGTCGTTTTCTTACAAATGATTATAAAGATAAAGGGCTGCTTGTAAATCTTGAAGAATTTATTAATAAGGATAAAAGCTTTAATATCAAAGACTATGCTGAAAATTTAATAGATGCATCAAAAGTAGGAAATGAACTTTATAGTATACCGGTTGATTACGATATGGAGTGTTTTTTGATTAACAGCAAACTGCTGGAGCAAAAGGGGATTGTTTTAAAGGAAGATATTACTTGGGAACAGCTGTACACTATGGTAAAAGAGGCTAACAGCAAGCCTGGTAAGAGGTTTTATATGCTTCCCAAAATGGGACACCGCTATTTGTTTGAGGAAATAGTATACAAGGATATTGACCATTACATTGACAGGAAAAATAAAATATCAAAGTTTAATACAGGTGAATTCACCCATGCACTGGAGCTGTTGAAGCGTATGGATAAAGAACAATTACTGCATCCCGATACGGATTTTAAGACAATTATACACTCAGACGGGGAAATTGCCCCGGAAGATATATTGCTTATCCCGATTCAGATGGATTCGTATGGACAGATATATAGCGGATACGGCAAGTATTATAATAGCTTTAACATTATACCTACTCCTAAAGGATTGCATACTGATGCTAGAGCAGTATCTGCCGACAGTATAGTCATCAGCAGCAATTCGAAATATAAGGAGGAGGCATGGGAATTTGTGAAGCTGCTTTTGTCTGAAGAAGTACAGTTTAAGGTGAGTGAAGATAATAATTTTGCAGTAAACGTAAAAGCAAACGAAAGAAGCAAAACAGATATGTTTATGTATCTCGACAAATACCCTTTACCAAAATACTACCGGCCTACTGATAAGGAAATGGATAATTTAAAAAACATTATGGCAGGAGTAAATAAAATTGAGTCGTATGATTTTAAATTGAATGAGCTTATCTGGAATGAAGTGGAGCCCTTCATGAAAAATGAAAAAAGTGCAGAGGAAACTGCTGAAGCCGTACAAAACAAGGTACAGCTTTACTTGGAGGAGTAAAACCGGTATTAATGTATTCTTAAGCAGGTATATCGGGGATGAGGGCATGAAATGCAGACTTTGCGTTCTCATTTCTTTGTGTTGCTTTAGTATACGATATAATGGAATTGATAGTAGTATTGGCAAAATAATAAGCGCACAAACGGAGGAAAGGGCGGTATAAATGGCAGGAGTTCATGTGGCGGTAATTGACGATGGGATCAATAAAGCACTCTATGGCGGTATAGGTTTAAAGCATGATATTGTTATTACCAACGAGTTTGGCATTGAGAAAAGGACAAATTATAATCCTTATATAAAAAGTCATGGTACTGTATGTACTGCCATAATTGAAAAGTACTGTAAAGGCATTGAGATAAGCAGTATCAGAATATTGAACGATAAATACCATGGTGGTATAAAGCAATTAGTTAAGGCAATGGAATGGTGTATTGAAAATGAAATTAAAATAATTAATCTAAGTGCAGGTACTGTTAGTTATTGGGATAGGGCTGAGTTAAAAACTATAGTTGATAAGGCATGTAAAATTGGAATTGTTATTGTTGCGGCTAACAATAATGATGGTTTCATTACATATCCTGCTTCTTTTCCTAACGTCATAGGGGTAAAATGTGATAGATCTGATAATCTGGATGAAGGATGTATTGTCTATGATTTTGAACCACCCGATGGTATAGAAGTTACAGCTTGCGGCAAGCACTTGCTTGTGGATTACTGTGGGAATGCAGTAATGACAGATAATTGGAACAGTTATTCAGCACCTCAGGTATCGGCTATGATAGCAAATATCATAAATGAATTTCCCAATGCAGTAATCCACGAGATCAGAGAGAAGCTCTGGAAGCAAGCTGTAAACTATGATGATGAACGAAAATTTTATGAAGCGTACAGCAATATGGAGTGTATAGATAAAGCATTAATATTTAGATTGAACCCCTTGTGCAGTTTTCCTATGTATCCAGTATTTAAAATAGAGAAAACCGTTAATATTAGACATGAGAGTATCGCTTCTGCACTAGCCGGTATAGAAGCATACCTGGAACATGATAACTCAATTGTGGATAATATAGACACTATTATAATTGATACTCAAGATGATTCCTTGGATTATACTATGGGTGCTCTGGAAAAAACCTTAAAATATCTGAGTATCTATAAAAAGAATATAATACTTATGCATTATAACTTTGAGAATAAGCATTATAAAAAAATACTGAGGGATTACAGCCCTGCAGTTATTTATAATTCCTTTCCTAAATTATCTATACTAAACAGAGAAAACAGTGAAGAGACTCCCGTTCTCACGGTATTGAACTATTCTTATGTAAGTATAGTTGATGTTTTATCTGTATTGCGTGAGTTCTTCTGCGCGGACGGCTATATCCCTATTACATTTACAACTAATGTATATGGGCTCTATTGTGAGCATAACTACTTTCGACTAGAACAAATGAATAAGCATAAGGATATAAAGAATTGCTACCAGAGGATAAATGATACAGTCAATTTTTATAACGGTGATATAGGAATAGTAGGAATGAACTGCTGTAAGGAAATAAGTGATGTAACTGAGCTGGTAGCTCAAGTGCATACTGATATAGTTGTAGTTATCCCGGAATCAGATACCTCAGATGAAAGCTCACTGTATTTATACCAATTTGTCGAAAAAGTTTTTGTTATGCCAGATTACATTATTAATATAAATAACGCATCTGATAATACTTTATTAAGAAACGCCCTAAGAACTTTGTATAAAAAAATACTCGCACTGCTCAGTTGCATATGAACAAATATACCGGTTTCTAAGATGTAAGAATGCGAAGAATGATTTATAGGGCGCGAACTGTTTAGCTGCAAATATAGATATATATTTAAAGGAATACTTGGATTATAAATGGCTATGGATAGAGCGCTTGAAGCTATGAAAAAATTAGGGAGAAGGATTGTATGAAAAAGTATAAAGTAGTAGGACAAAAACTAATTGTCTGCTTGTGTATGGTTGCGATTTTGACTACGGGGTGTAAACTATCCGTAATGAGGTAAGTAGTACATCGGGGAATACTGTAGAAACCGGGAAAAGTGGGGATCCATACGAAGAAGTGCTTTTAAGCGATAAGCTTGGAATGAAGGATATTGTCTCGGTGGATATGAACAATCAGAAGGAGATAGTTGCTTACTGCGAAGACCAGAAGAAGTTTGTGATTATGGATGAAAATGGAAATATAAATAGAGAATTCAAAACAGATGAGGAAGGCCGGGCATGTTTCGATGTTGACAGCAACGGCAATATTCATGTCTTGTTTCAGGAACTTACAAGGAATTCCAGTAATGAAATAATTGCAATTAAGAGAAAACTGGTGCTTTATGATAGTCAGGGGAAAAGGCTTGAGGGTGAAGATGTTACAAAGGATATTAGTAAAGGAAATGCAGGTATTAATGATGAAGCTATAAGAAAATTATTGGTGGATGATAAAGGGAATATTTTTGCTCTCAAACTGGATAGTTCCATTGAAGTATTTGACAAAAAACTGGATAGTATCAATACACTGAATAAAAACTGATACAGGGATATGGCTTTTGGAGAAAATGATAATCTGATAGTCAGTTATTGGCCTCAGGGGAGAGAGAGTACTATTGAGGCATTGGACTGGAAAAATGCAAAAACCGTTTGGAAAAAGGAATATGCCAGGCTGGAAGGACCCAGTCAACTTTATTATAACAAGGCTGCCGGAAAGCTATACGGATTGAATAAAAAAAGCGTTATTTACTATGGCAAGGCCGGAGAAAAGAAGGAACTGATTTTGGATTACAGCGGCATATCTGTTGTGGAGCAAGTTGAAGGCTTTCTTGTGAATGATAAAGAGGAAATATGCCTTGTGGCAATTAACCAGGAAGTACCTAAGTTGATAAAGTACGTCAAGTCGGATAAAAAAGCTTCGGGTAATAAAGAAGCCACAAAGGAACTGGTTTTCGAAATACGAGCGGATGTGAATAATGTTGTTTCTAATGCTGCAAGAGAATTTGAAAAGAAGCATCCGGACGTGAAAGTTAATGTAGTGGATACAAGGGATATTCCTTACGACGAATACAAAAAGAAAATGATTACGGAACTCCTTACCGGCAAAGGCGCTGATATATACTGCGGTTATTCAGGGACGGTAAGTGATTATATTGATAAGGGGCTTCTGGTTGATTTTGATGCACTAATCAAGGAAGATAAAGAGTTTGATATAAAAGCTTACAATGCTTCCATTCTGAACGGATCAAGGTATATGGGCGGCCTTTATACCATCCCACTCCATATATCTTCGATTGTTTCCTTGTGAATGACAAGCTGCTGAAGGAGAAAGGTATTGCTGTGGATGACAATTGGACCTGGAAGGACTTTTATGACATTGCTAAAAAAATACAAGGCAGCAAATCAGGAAGCTATGCATTACCCAAAATGATTTATGCGTGGACGCTGTTAGATTTCATGGTGTTTGAGGATATAGACTATTATGTGGATCAGGAGAACAAGAAAGCAAGGTTTGATACTACTGAATTCATGGATACATTGAAGCTGTACCAGGCGCTGCAGAAAGAGGGTATGATGCATCCGGAAACAGATGACTCTACTATTGTTAATTCCCGAGGCACAATTAATGCGGAAAACATATTGTTTATTCCGATTACTTTAGATGCTTATTATCAGATCAGCTTATACGGAAAGTGCTTCAATGACAGCTTCAGGATACTGCCGATGCCAAAAGGTATGCATTTCAATACAAGATATTTCACAGGCAAAAACGTATTTATAAACAACAATTCAAAGTACAAAAAGGAAGCATGGGAATTTGTAAAATACCTTCTGTCGGAAGATGTCCAGGGTCGGTTAAGTGTTCAAGGTCAAGGAGAGTTTGTTTTGCATAATAAGGCCGAGGATAAAAAGATAAAGGAGATCTTTGAGTACCAGGCTAAGAATATCAGAAAGGAGGACCATAAAATATCAGAAGCTGATATCGCACAGGTCAAGCATATAATAACAGAAACTCTTAATAACAACAGGGTATCTGGAGAGCTATACAGAATCATATGGCAGGAACTTGAGCCCTTTATGAAAAATGAGAAAAGTGTTGAGGAAACTGCCAAGGCACTTCAGAATAAGGTGGAGCTGTATTTGCAGGAGTAAATCAATCAACTGCATATTGTATCTATATCTTGTAAATGGAATTATTTACGGTATAATGTACTTATGGGAATATTTATGATATATGGTGTCTTATATAGAAAATGAAATGGTAACAAAAAGGAAGAAATGTTATGACAGGTGAAAAAAAAAGGAAGGAAACGGCTGCGGTGCTTATGTTTTTGGGACCAAGCGCCTTAGGGCTTTTGATCTTCTATATTGTTCCCTTTGTGTGGATGATATTCTACTCTTTTTTCGACAGTCCCATTAACGGAAAATTTGCCGGGTTGGGCAACTATATCGATCTTATAAACAGCGGTGCATATAGGCAGGCGGTGGTTAACACCATAACCTTTACCGGTATTAGTGTACCGCTTATTATTGTGCTTTCACTCCTGCTGTCACTAATGCTCAATGACAGGCTGCATTTCAGGCAGGAGCTTAGGACCTCCTTTATTGTGCCGCTGGTTGTGCCTGTGGCATCAGTTATTCTCTTTTTTGAGCTTATGTTTGATACTAAGGGGGTCTTAAACGGTATACTGTCTCTAGCCGGCATTGCGTCCGTGGATTGGTTGAATTCCTCATGGGTAATGGCAGTGGTTATTATTATTTATATATGGAAGAATATAGGCTACAATATAATCCTGTTCCTTGCAGGACTCCAGGGTATACCAAAGGAGTACTATGAGGCTGCAAGCCTTGATGGGGCGGGAAGGTTTACGATGTTTACGCATATAACCCTGATATACCTGATGCCTACGACCTTCTTTGCAATAATAATTTCCATAATCAATTCCTTCAAGGTATTCAGGGAAGTATATCTCCTGGCCGGAGATTACCCTTACCAGGGAATTTACATGCTCCAGCACTATATGAACAATATGTTCAGGAGGCTGGATTATCACAAGCTGGTGACAGCCGCAATACTGATGGCTGCTTTTATTTATATTATGATATTTGTTCTTTTCAGAATCCAGAAGCGTATTAATAATGCGATTGGGGAGTAGGGGGCCTAAATGTGAGCAGGACAAAAGGGACACTGACAAGTGCGTTGTTGATTCTGCTTGCCTTTTTTATGATATTGCCGCTTTTGATGTCTGTAACCAACTCATTTATGGGTGATGCGGAGCTAAAGGCAAGCTATGGCGCCCGTGATGCAGAACAACAGACAGAAGAGGTAAGGGAAGGCTTCAATTCCATGAAGCTGATACCGGACTCTGTAACATTGAAACAGTATTATGAGGTATTGATTGCCAAGCATAAGTTTCTAAGGATGTTCTGGAATTCGGTATTTATTGTGCTGCCTATAGTCGCAGGGCAGGTCATCATATCTTCTATGGCGGCCTTTGCATTTGCAAAGCTCAGGTTTAAAGGCCGGGATACTTTGTTTTTTCTGTATATTGTCATTATGCTTATGCCTTTTCAGGTTACACTGGTTCCCAATTACCTTACCCTGGACCGCCTTGGACTTATCGACAGCTATCTGTCCCTGGTTTTCCCGGGAGTTTTTAGCGCCTTTGGAGTATTCCTGCTGAGGCAATTCATGATTTTTATACCAAATGAATATATTGAAGCGGCAAAGGTAGATGGCTGTTCATTGGTACATATTTTTTTCCGGATCATTATGCCGCTGTCCAAGGGAGGAATAGCTTCTCTTGCTATTTTATCTTTTATTGATAACTGGAATATGGTAGAGCAGCCCCTTATTTTCCTGAAGGATATCAACAAATATCCATTGTCCATTTACCTTTCAAGAGTTAATGAGGGTGAACTTGGGATAGCTTTCGCAGCAGGTATCATTTATATGCTGCCAATGCTTTTTATGTTTTTATATGGTGAAAATTACCTGGCGGAAGGGATTTCACACTCTGCTATCAAACGGTAAGGAGTGAAGAATATGTCTGATTACGGCATTGAAAAGCACCTGAACGAGAGGAAAAAGAAAATACTCGATATAGTGAAGGTTTTCCTGGCAGTCATGCTGCTGCTTACCTTCTTTTCAAAGACTATTTACAGCTGGACGCTGCCAAAGGTAAAGTACGAAGCTGTCAGCGCAGGAAGCTTGACTGCAGAGATAATGGGAGAGGGTACAGTAGAAGCAAAAGGGCGGGTCGAATATTATACCGACATAAAAGTGGCGGTTAAGGATGTGATGGTCTCAGCCGGAGATGAGGTAAAACAAGGTGACGAGCTTTTTATTCTGGAGAAGGATAGCTTGAATGGGGAGCTGGAGAGGAAAAAGCTTGAGCTTGTTGAGTTAAAGCTTCAATATGATCAGATGTACAGGGAGGAAGAGGCGAATACCCGTGAGCAGAGGCTACATGAGTTAAAAACAGATTTAACCCATAGAGAAAAGGTTTATTCGGACTATAAGCTGCTGTATGAAAAGGGTGCAGAATCTAAAAGCAGCTTAGAGGAAAAAAGAATGGAATATGAAGCTGCAAAGGCAAAATATGAAAGTGCTGAAAAGGAGTTGTCCGTAGAAGCACAAAACAATAAAAAAGAAATTGAGGCTCAGATGGTCGGTATCCAAATAAAGGAGCTGGAACTCCGTGAAATTGAGAAAAAGCTGGATAAGTGTGTGATTACTGCGCCTTTTGACGGTATTATCAAGGAAATCAACTTTAAAAAGGGCATGATGCTTAATGATGCAATGCCCGTATATATATTGGATAATATTGGTGACGGCTTTGAGTTTAAAGCAGATTTGGCAGTAGAGCAATGTGAGTATATTAATCCTGGAGATGAAGTAAAAGTATACATAAAGAACAGGGAAGACAGTCAATTGGATGGGATAGTGAAGACAATAAGCACCATAAAGGATAGTCATGATATGAGGAGTGTTACTGTTGACTTGGGTAAGACAGAGCTTGCAGGGGGAGAAGCCGGGGAGTTTTACCTGAGAAAAAAAGCCGGCACTTATGATTATCTGGTGCCCCGTTCTGCCATTCACAAGGACAGTGAAGGAGCCCATGTATATGTACTGCAGGAAAAGGACGGTCCTCTAGGTATAGAGTATTATGCCATCAAGCAGAAGGTAGCGGCGGGAGATTCAGATTACAGTTATACCGGTATATATTCCGGACTTTTGGGAGATGAGCGGGTCATAGTATCCTCTAGTAAGGACTTGTACGACGGTTGTCAGGTTATTCTTGAAAAATAGAATAGGGGGGGATGAAGGGTGGAAAAACCAAAAAGGGGCACGGAATGGATTATCCTCCTTATGCTGTTTATGTGGGTGCTGACACTGCTCTTGAGCAGGTCAATTTACCTAAAAACCTCAGAAATAACTGAAAGCAGCCAGCAGTACAGGTATTCTCTCTGGCTGAAAAGTGAAGCCAGGCCGGAAGACGGCTTTACCTCAGATGAAGTTCAAGAGCTGCGCAAGGTATTCTCACAGGAGGAAATTTCATATTATGCCTTTAATGAACTATCTGTATCAGCAGAGTCATATGCGAGAACTGCACAGGTTTGGGGGGTAGGTGGGAATTGCCGCCGCCCAAACAGTGTCAGGCTTATATATGGTGCTTTTTTAAATGAAGAGGATTTCGTCAGAAAGAATAATGTGGCGGTTATAGAGGATAGATTGGCAAAAGCCCTGTTTAACTCAACAGATGTTGTAGGGTTGAAAATTAAAATTCTAGGAAGTGCATTCACAGTGATAGGTGTTGCTGCTAATGATACTTCCATTGCGGGTATGTTGACTGAGACGGATTTGCCAAGGCTTTACGTTCCCTTAAGTACCATAGAAGGCAAAGGAATGGACTTTTATATCACGAACATTGAAGCTGCATCCTCTGAAGCTTCAATGGAAAAAGCAATGTTCAAAGATAAAATAGCGGTACTAGGTAAAAATCCTGAGGATTTTCTCGTTGTCGACAACAATGAAATGACCATATTGGCGAAGCAGAGGTTTGATTCTGTTTTATTCATAATAGGGCTATATTGCATCTGCTTATTAATCATTTTTGCAATGAATAAGCTAAAAAGCATGATTTCCCACATAAGAAAGGAAACAAGCAATGAATATCTGTGGAAAGCAGTTGTAAAATGCAAGAGGAAGCTTTTATTGGATTCAGCTAAGGTGGGAGTAACGCTAGCAGCTATATTCCTGCTGTGGGAAGCAGTTTCTTTTAATCTTTATGTGCAGCCCGAAAAGCTGCCCACTGACCCTACAAGTTTGACGCAGTTCATTGAGGTTATAAAAGCAGGCCTTAGGGATTTTTTTACTTGGGACTATGCATATATGCTTCATGAACAGTGTATGTTAAGTCTATTGGATAAATGCGGCAGTGTACTTTATGCATTGTGCCTGATATGTACTATACTGCTGCTTGCCATGTCAAAGTACGGAAAGCTGCATCCGAAGAGGGAAATAGTAAGGACGGCAGGTGCTCTGTATTTGTGGTTTAGTGCCTTCATAATACTATCCTCAGTTTTTATTTTATCACTCGGTATGCCTATTGTACTGTCAGTGAAGGACATTATGCTTCTGACGGGCAGCTTGTTTACCATACTATTGGTACAAGGCGGAGTAGGTGCAGCTCGGAATGAGAATGGGAGTACAGGAAAATATTATAATAATAATCAAGGCTGAGAGGTGGAAAGCTATACTGCAGTATTAAGAGTGATTTTTATATGGTATAATTATCTTCAGTATTTTAAATGAAGGAGTAGTGAGCAAATGACTGTTCTGGATTGCAGAGAAACTGCTAAAAGCATCAAGGTAGAGCTTGCACAAGCCGTTCGGACTCTTGCAGATAATGGCATCAAGCCGAAGCTGGGGATATTGAGGGTAGGAAACAAGCCTTCAGATATAGCTTATGAAAAGGGTATTCTGAAAAACTGTGACGCACTAGGCATAAAAGCAGAGGTTTTCGAGCTGCCTGCCGATATATTATATGAGCATTTTGTAAGAAAGCTTGAAGAACTGAATAATGATGCAGGAACACATGGAATACTTATTTTCCGACCATTACCAGGTTTGATAGATGAAGATAAAATAAAGAATATAATAAAACCCGGTAAAGATGTGGATTGCATGGGCCCCATTAATTTAGCCAGAGTCTTTGAAGGTGATGAAGGCGGCTTTGCCCCTTGCACACCGTCGGCTGTCATGGAAATCATCAAGTATTTTGGAATTGATATAAGCGGGAGGGAAACTGTGGTCATCGGGAGGAGCATGGTGGTGGGTAAACCTCTTTCGATGATGCTTCTTAAGGAAAATGCAACAGTTACCATATGCCATTCAAGAACCCGGAATATAAAAGAGATCGCATCCCGGGCGGATGTTGTAGTTGCTGCTCTCGGAAAACCAAGAAGCATAGGCGCTGACTATATAAAACCCGGGGCAGTGGTGATAGACGTGGGAATAAATGAATGTCCCGAAGGCGGGATATGCGGGGATGTAGACTTTGAACAGGTAAAAGACATTGCATCAATGATAACCCCTGTGCCTGGCGGAGTAGGAGCTGTGACTACATTGATGCTTCTGAAGCATGTGGTACAGGCAGCAGAAAGAACCTTGAACATATAGCAGCAAAAACCAACAGCCTTGTTTTACGGTGTTATGTATGACCGTAGAATAAGGCTGCTTCAATTAAAAGGCTCTCTTTAGCACTGCTTCCAGTTCCTTCTCCGACATTCTTGGACTTACGGTCTCTTTTGCATTTAGGGTGATTGAAGCGGCTGCCAGACCACATTTTAACGCCGCATCGGCATCCTTATATTTAAGCATTCCATAAATGAAGCCTGCTATAAGCGAATCCCCGGCCCCTGTAACATCTGCAATTTCTGCCTTTATGCTGTCATAATATTTGCTGCCCATCTTGTTTGTATAACATAATCCATACTTGCCAAGGGTTGTTATAACATTTTTTACTCCGGAATCAATTAGTGCATTTGCAAGCTTTTGAACGTCAAAGTCTGGTGCTCCGAGGCCGCTCAGGGCCTCAAGCTCATCAAGGTTAGGCGTAATGTAGTCTATTCCATTCAAACAATCAGTGAGTTTTGAAGCTTTAGAAACGGAAACAGGCTCCATGCATATTGGTATTTCTGACGAGTTGGCGGCTTGCTTCAAGAACATGATTGATTCCTTGGAGATATTTGTATCACATATTATATACCCGGCCTCTTTGATAATATCCATTTTGGACCGGAAATAATTGATATCCAGCCTGTCAAGTATCTGCATGTCTGACATGGCAACAATCATTTCTCCGTTATTGTCCAGCAATGCAAGGTATGTACCTGTAATTTGGTCATTCACATGCATCACATGTTCTGTGCATACACCGCTGCCGGAAGTTTCCTCCAGTACTTTGCTGCCTTCGGCATCGTAGCCTACTGCACTGAGCAGAATCACCGGGACCTTTAAAAGTGCCAGGTTATGGGCAATATTTCTGCCGACTCCTCCTGCGCTAAGCTCAATCTTTCCCGGATTCGAACTTCCCAGGGATGCCCTATCCAGGGATTTCCCTTTAATATCGACATTTATACCCCCTGCTACAACGACATAATTCTTCATCTCACATACCTCGTACAGATCATTTAGTACCCGAAACCATGCGCTTATAGACACATTTTACCACACATTCAATGAAGAAGTGTATTGAATTTGTATATGGGGTTATTTATAATGAATGTGAACATTTCCGAAACAGGAGGTACATAATGAAGAATGTTATGGAGACACTGCGCTCTGTCAAGTGGGAGGACGATACCCTGGTAATACTTGATCAGACAAAGCTGCCCGGGGCGACCGAGTTTATTAAACTGGAGACAGTGAAGGAAGTATGGGATTCTATTTTCAACCTTAAGGTAAGAGGGGCTCCTGCCATTGGAATAGCTGCCGCATACGGGTTGTGCACTGCTTTAAAGGATTTTGATTCACCCGATTTAAAGGATTTTTTTGCTGAGCTGAAGAAGAATTCCGACTATCTGGCTACTTCGAGGCCGACGGCAGTTAACATGTTCTGGGCGCTGAAGAGGATGGAGAACACAGCACAGAATAACAGACACAAGCCGGTAAAGGAAATAAAGAGTATACTTCTTGAGGAAGCTCATGCTATCAGGAATGAAGATGAGAGAATGTGCAGAGCAATAGGCGAAAACGCCCTTTCTTTATTCCATGACAATATGACAATCCTGACGCACTGCAATGCGGGAGGGTTGGCTACTGCAATGTTTGGAACTGCATTGGCTCCGGTATACCTGGCAAAGGAGAAAGGTTGGAATATGAGGGTGTTTGCCGATGAAACAAGGCCTCTCCTACAGGGTGCCAGGCTTACAACCTGGGAATTGCTTCAAGCCGGGGTAGATGTCACCTTAATTTGCGACAATATGGCCGCAGTAGTAATGTCAAAGGGTTGGATAGATGCGGTAATTGTAGGATGCGACCGCGTTGCTGCCAATGGGGATACCGCCAATAAAATCGGTACATACGGATTGGCAGTATTGGCCAAAGCGCATAATATACCCTTTTATATTGCCGGACCTACTTCCACTATAGATTTGGAAACCCCAGCAGGTTCAGACATACCTATTGAGGAAAGAAAGGCTGAGGAAATAACCTGCGGGTTTGGAAGGAGAACTGCTCCGGAAGGTGTAAAGACTTTCAATCCTGCTTTCGATGTCACACCTAATGAACTGATATCTGCAATAATAACCGAAAGAGGTGTAATAAAACCTCCTTATAGTGTTGGATTAAAGAAGCTTTTCCTGGAATAAAAAATGGCAGCTATGCGGTTGTAACAGCTTTATTACCGCATAGCTGCCATTTTTTATGGCTATCTTTGAAGAACCGCCCCTGTACTTGCAGAAGTCACAAGCTTGCTGTACCTTGAAAGGTAAGTACCCGGCACAGCTTTGGAAGGAGGCTGTTTCCAGCTTTCAAGCCTTCTTTTTATCTCTTCTTCCGGAAGCGCCAATCTGATTGACCTCCCCGGCATGTCGATTTCAATAATATCGCCATTTTCTATTATAGCTATCGGCCCGCCTTCATTGGCCTCGGGAGATATGTGACCGATACAGGGCCCTCTTGTCCCCCCGGAGAAACGGCCGTCAGTTATGAGCGCGACAGACTTGTCAAGGCCCATTCCCATAATTGCAGCTGTGGGGCTAAGCATTTCCCTCATGCCCGGACAACCCTTCGGGCCTTCATAACGTATTACAACAACATCCCCTGGTTGTATCTTCTTTCCCATAATTGCTTCGAATGCCTCTTCCTCTGAATTGTAGACTTTGGCAGGACCTCTATGGCGCAGCATTTCGGAAGCAACGGCAGACTGCTTTACAACTGCTCCGTCGGGAGCCAGGTTGCCCCTCAAAATTGCTATGCCGCCTTCCTTGCTGTAAGGATTGTCAGTAGTCCTGATGACTTCACCGTTTATTATTTGAGAGTTCTTAACGTTTTCTCCCAAGGTTTTTGTTGTGACGGTTATTTCATCAGGATAGACAAGGTTTGCTTTAACAAGCTCGTTTAGGACTGCAGAAATACCTCCGGCCTGGTCCAAGTCTTCCATGTCGTGCTTCCCGCCAGGGCTTAGCTTTGTCAGATTGGGCACTCTTTTACTGATAGCATCGAACTCATCAAGAGTAAGCTCTACCCCGGCTTCATTTGCTATGGACAGAAGATGCAGGGTGGTATTGCTGGAGCCTCCGATGGCCATATCCAGTGCAATTGCATTCCTAAAAGCATTTAGTGTCAATATGTCTCTTGGTTTGATTCCCTGCCTTACAAGCTCCATTATTTGCATGCCAGCTTTTTTGGCTAATTGCCTCCGCCTGCCGTAAGGTGCAGGAATTGTTCCGTTTCCGGGCAATGCCATACCCAGAGCTTCGGCAAGGCAGTTCATTGTGTTTGCGGTGAAGAGCCCGGAACAGCTTCCGCATGTAGGGCATGAGCTGTTTTCAATTTCAAGAAGCTCATCCTCGTTCAGCTTTCCCTCAGCATATGCGCCTACGGCTTCAAAGGCTCCATGTATCAAATCAATCTTTCTTCCTTTCAGCTTTCCTGAAAGCATAGGACCGCCGCTTATATAAATCGCCGGGATATTGAGCCTTGCGGCTGCCATAAGCATGCCGGGAACTATTTTATCACAATTTCCTATAAGCACAAGGGCATCAAACTTATGGGCCATGGTCATGGCTTCAATGGAATCCGCAATAAGTTCTCTGCTTGCCAAAGGATATTTCATTCCGGTATGGTTCATAGATATTCCGTCACATATGCCGATAGAAGGAAACTCTATTGGTGTCCCGCCAGCTGCACTTATTCCTGCTTTTACAGCTTGTGCGATTTCATTAAGATGAAAATGGCCGGGAATTATTTCATTCTGCGCATTCACTACACCTACCAGCGGTTTTTCGAGGTCCTCGGGCAGATACCCCATAGCATAAAACAAAGATCTGTGGGGAGCCCGGGGTGCACCCTGAGTTACGTCTTTACTACTCATAAACATCACTTCCCAAGTTTATATCAAAATATTTAGAAACTAATATACTACAAGCTTTTAGAGATGTCAACGAATTAAAAAGATTTAGAAAATTGTTGTGGTACACGGAAACGTTGAAAATACTTACTTCGCAGAATGTATTAAAAAATTTTTTGAGAAAATATCCAAAAAATTGTGTTGACACCAGGCTCAATAGTTGGTAGTATCTTTTTTAAATACTTGAAAAACTTGAAAACACAAGCGCGAAGAGAAAGGAAATTGTGACCATGCTAATTATGAATAAAAACCAAATAAGCTTTATCAGCACAATTTCATACATAGTATCAAGGATTATCCTATGGACAGTCCTAGGCCTACTAATTAGCAGCCTAGTGCTATCCATTATTGCAGGCATAATCCTAATTGTCGTGCAAGTGATTATTAGCACACTAGTTATTATAGGCCTAATAATTAGTGTGATACAGATAATTAATAACTTTATAGCGTTAAAAACGATGACAGGAAAAAGTAGACAAATTTTATTCGTTCAGAGAGTGGAGGTTGGTGCGAATCCATAGGATGAATTTGTTGAAATCTTCATCCTTGAGTTGCAGGCTGAAGTGATAGTAAGCCCCGCCGGCCGAGCCGTTAATAGAATGAGTAAAAATATGGGTGGTACCGCGAAAGACTTTTCGCCCCAGTGATGGGACGGAAAGTCTTTTTTCATACAAAAAATTATTTATAAAAATTTAGGAGGAATGAAAAATGTCAAATGTAAAGATGTACTACGAAGAGGATGCAAATTTGGAGGTGTTAAGTGGTAAGAAAGTTGCGGTTATAGGCTATGGAAGCCAGGGCCATGCTCATGCGCTTAACCTCAAGGAAAGTGGAGTCAATGTATGTGTCGGCCTTTACAAAGGCAGCAAGTCCTGGAAAAGGGCAGAGGAGCAGGGCCTGGAAGTATACGAGGCGGCAGAGGCTGCCAAAAAGGCAGATTTCATCATAATGCTTGTACCCGATGAAAAGCAGGCTAAGCTTTATAAAGAAGCTGTGGAACCTAATCTTGCGGAAGGAAAATCCCTGATATTTGCCCATGGCTTCAACATACATTTCGGACAGATAGTGCCGCCTAAGAATGTTGACGTATTTATGGTGGCGCCAAAGGGGCCGGGACATACAGTAAGAAGCCAGTACGTAGAAGGAAAAGGAGTGCCGTGCTTGATAGCTGTATATCAGGATTACAGCGGCAAAGCGAAGTCATATGCCCTGGCATATGCAAAGGGTATAGGCGGAACAAGGGCAGGTGTGCTGGAAACAACCTTCAAGGATGAAACGGAGACTGACCTCTTTGGTGAACAGGCTGTACTTTGCGGGGGCGTAACCGAACTTATGAAGGCTGGGTTTGAAACCTTGGTAGAAGCAGGGTATGCACCTGAAAATGCTTATTTCGAATGCCTGCATGAGATGAAGCTTATAGTTGATTTGATAAACCAGGGCGGCTTAAGCTATATGAGATATTCAATAAGCGACACCGCAGAATATGGCGATTACGTCACTGGGAAAAGGATAGTAACTGAAGAAACCAGGAAGGAAATGAAGAAGATATTATCTGAGATTCAGGACGGTACCTTCGCAAAGAACTGGATACTCGAAAACCAGGCAAGCAGGCCTTCATTCAACGCTATGAGAAAAAGGGAACAGGAGCACCAGGTAGAGAAGGTAGGAAAAGAGCTAAGGAAGATGATGTCGTGGCTTGACAAGAAGTAACAATGATTGGGAGGTCTGTAATATGTCAAAAAAGATATTCATCTTCGATACCACATTAAGGGATGGGGAGCAATCCCCCGGTATAAGCCTGAACATGAACGAAAAACTGAAAATAGCCAAACAGCTCAGTGAATTGGGAGTTGATGTCATTGAGGCCGGCTTTCCGGTGGCATCCAATGGCGACTTCGAAGGGGTAAGGGCAATAGCGAAGAATGTTAAAAATTCCGTAATCGCTGCCCTGGCAAGGACTTCAAAGCTGGATATTGACAGGGCATGGGAAGCGATTAAATATGCGGAGCAGCCAAGAATACACACCTTTATTGCCACCTCCGACATACACATGAGATATAAGCTCAAAATGGAGCCTGAAGAAGTCCTGGGAAAAGCGGTTGAAATGGTTGAATATGCAAGGAGGCTGTGCCCTGAGGTGGAGTTTTCACCGGAGGATGCGACAAGAACTGACCCGGAGTTCCTGTACAGGGTTATTGAATCGGTTATCAATGCAGGAGCAAGTGTGGTGAATATTCCCGATACTGTGGGATACATAACTCCCGGGGAAATGGGAGAGCTGATCCGCAATATCAGAAACAAAGTAAGCAATATTGACAAAGCAGTAATTAGCGTGCATTGCCACAATGACCTGGGAATGGCTGTAGCAAACTCACTTTCGGCAATAGAAAATGGAGCCGGTCAGGTGGAGTGTACGGTGAATGGGCTCGGTGAACGGGCTGGAAATGCAGCATTGGAAGAAATCGTGATGGCTCTTAAGACCAGAAAGGACTTCTACAGTGCAGCAACAAGGCTTACGACTGAAAGACTATATCGAACAAGCTCAATGGTAAGCTTTGCAACGGGGATATCGGTTCAGCCTAACAAAGCAATTGTAGGGGCAAACGCTTTTGCTCACGAATCAGGAATACACCAGCACGGAGTACTTTCAAAACGGGAGACTTATGAAATAATGACTCCCGAATCGGTAGGCTTGAGAAAGAGTCAGATAATACTGGGGAAACACTCGGGAAGGCATGCTTTTGAAGAAAAGCTCAAGGAAATGGGTTACAGCGGCTTGGAACAGGAGAGTATTCAAAAGGCCTTTCAGAAGTTCAAGGACCTGGCAGACAAGAAGAAATATATTATGGACAGGGATATAGAGGCACTGGTTACGCAGGAATCCGGTAAGGCAACGGAAACATATACGCTGGAGCACTTCCAGATAACAAGCGGCAGCGGCATTACATCAACTTCAACAGTAAAAATCAGGTATAGGGATAATATTTTTGAAGAAGCCGCCTGCGGCGAGGGACCTGTTGATGCTACCTTCAATGCTATCGACAGAGTTGTGGGAATGAAGGCAGAGCTTGAAGACTATTTCATAAAGGCTGCTACTGAGGGTAAGGATGCTCTTGGCGAAGTAACCGTAAAAATTGCAAAAGATAATATGAAGTTTGTAGGCCACGGAATCAGCACTGATGTAATAGAAGCCAGTGCAAAAGCTTATATAGATGCACTTAACAATATGGTTTTCAAGCTTGACGAGCTGAACAAAAAAGAAATTGAAGCCTGCAAGCTGGCAAAGAATTATAACTTTTTTGGCGAAGGAGTTGAAGAGAGTTGGGAATTTGAACCACTCCAAAAGGATTTTCATATATGATTCAACATTAAGGGATGGGGCACAGGGAGAAGGCATAGCCTTTACGGTTAATGACAAGCTGAACTTGACCAGGAAGCTTGACGAATTTGGAATTGATTATATAGAAGCAGGGAATCCGGGGTCAAACCCCAAAGATGCGGAGTACTTTGAAAAGGTAGGGAAAATAAAGCTTAAGAATTCGAAGCTGGTTGCTTTTGGCAGTACCAAGAGGGCAAATACAGAGGTTTCTGCGGATAACAATATTCTGGCGCTTCTAAAGGCAGAAACTCCTGCCGTGGCACTGTTCGGGAAAAGCTGGGATTTTCAAGTGACAAATATTATAAGGACAACATTGGACGAGAACCTGAAAATGATAAGCAGTACCGTTGAATTTATGAAAGACAAGGGGAAAGAAGTAGTTTTCGATGCAGAACACTTCTTTGACGGATATAAGGCTAATCCGGAATATGCGATGGAAACATTAAGGTCGGCAAGACGTGCGGGTGCAGACTGGCTGGTACTGTGCGACACCAATGGAGGCTCTCTTCCGAATGAGATAAGTGATATAGTGAGGAAAATATCAGAGGTCATGAATGCTCCGATAGGCATCCATAGCCATAATGACTGCGGAATGGCTGTTGCAAACAGTATAATGGCGGTGCTCTCAGGTGCAGTACAGGTTCAGGGTACTTTTAACGGGTATGGGGAACGCTGCGGAAACGCAAATTTATGTACTGTAATCCCAAATCTTCAGTTAAAGGCTCATTGCAGCTTAATGCCTGAAGGAAACCTGGCCGGTCTTACCGCACTGTCGCGCTATATTGGAGAAATCGCTAACACCGGGCATGGTGAATACGAGCCTTATGTAGGAAACAATGCTTTTGCCCACAAGGGCGGCATGCATATAGATGCTGTTTTGAAGGATCCGATTTCATATGAACATGTTTCACCGGAGCTTGTAGGTAATGGGAGAAGACTTCTCATGTCAGAGATATCAGGGCGGAGTACGGTACTTAATAAAATTCAGGAGTTTGCTCCCTGGCTTAACAAGGAATCTCCTGAGGTTAAGGGGATAGTGGATAAGCTAAAAAAACTGGAGCATGACGGATACCAGTTTGAAGGTGCCGAAAGCTCTTTTGAACTTATGGTAAAGAGGTCTTTAGGAAAGGAAAATGAGTTTTTCAAGGTCATGGACTTTAAAGTCTGGTGTGACAATAGGAGGGACTCTGAAAACAGTGCGGGAGCTGTCATAAAGGTAAAAGTTAATGGAACTGAAGAGATTGCAACAGCAGAGGGAAACGGGCCGGTAAATGCCGTTGACAAGGCGCTCCGAAGGGCGTTGGAGCTTTTTTACCCACAGCTGAAGAAAATCAGGCTTTCTGATTATAAGGTCCGTGTTCTTGATACTTCCGATGCTACAGCTGCAAAAGTAAGGGTTCATGTTGAATCCACAGACGGCGAACTGGTCTGGGGAACTGTAGGGGTTTCGGCAAATATAATAGAAGCAAGCTGCTATGCACTGGTTGATTCTATAGAGTACTTTCTTGGAGAATGGGAAAAAAAGGAGGCAGAAGTATATGGGAATGACTATGACACAAAAGATAATGGCAGTACATGCCGGGTTGGATGAAGTGCATTCCGGACAGATGATAAAAACCAGACTTGATCTGGTGCTTGGTAATGATGTAACTACCCCTGTTGCAATAGATGAATTTAACAAAATAGGTATTAACAAAGTTTATGATAAAAGCAAGATTGCAATAGTACCCGACCACTTCACACCCAACAAGGATATTAAGTCTGCGGAGCAGTGCAAACTGATAAGAGAGTTTGCCGGGAAAATGGATATAGAAAACTATTTTGAGATAGGACAAATGGGAATAGAGCATGCACTGATCCCGGAGAAAGGCCTGGCAGTGCCGGGAGATGCAATAATCGGGGCTGACTCTCATACCTGCACCTATGGCGCTCTTGGAGCCTTCTCCACCGGTATAGGAAGTACCGATATGGCTGTGGGAATGGCGACCGGGGAAGCATGGTTCAAGGTGCCGGAAGCGATAAAATTCGTACTTAAGGGAAAACCCGGAGAATGGGTCTCCGGAAAGGATGTAATACTTCACATCATTGGGATGATAGGCGTTGACGGGGCATTGTACCAGTCGATGGAGTACTGTGGGGATGGGCTGAAAAACCTCTCAATGGATGACCGCTTTACCATAGCAAATATGGCGATAGAAGCCGGAGCAAAGAACGGCATTTTCGAGGTGGATGAAAGGACACTGGAATATGTGAAGGAACATTCAAAGAGACAGCCGGTAGTATACAAAGCCGATGCGGATGCAGAATACAGTAAAGTTTATGAAATTGACCTTGGAGCCATAAGGCCTACGGTTGCATTCCCTCACCTGCCGGATAATACAAGAACTATAGATGAAGTTGGAGAAGTGAAGATAGATCAAGTTGTAATCGGTTCATGCACCAACGGCAGGATTGAGGATTTGAGGACAGCTGCAAGGATATTAAAGGGCAGAAAAGTAAATCCGGCTGTCAGGACCATCATTTTCCCCGCTACACAGCAAATATACCTGCAGGCAATGAAAGAGGGACTGCTGGAAATATTTGTTAAAGCAGGTGCGGCCGTAAGCACTCCGACCTGCGGACCTTGCCTGGGAGGCCATATGGGTATACTGGCAAAGGGGGAAAGAGCAATAGCAACAACCAACAGAAACTTTGTAGGGAGAATGGGACACCCTGAGAGCGAAGTATACCTTGCAGGCCCGGCAGTAGCAGCGGCTTCTGCAATAACAGGCAAAATTTCATCCCCGGAGGAGGTAGTCAAATGATAAAGGGCAGAGTTTTCAAATATGGAGATAATGTTGATACGGATGTTATAATACCCGCAAGATATTTGAATATAGCGGACAGAAAAGAACTTGCCTCTCACTGCATGGAGGATATCGACAGAGATTTTATCAAAAATGTAAATTCAGGAGACATTATTACAGCCGGCAAAAATTTTGGCTGCGGTTCTTCCAGGGAACATGCGCCTCTTGTCATTAAACTTTCGGGAGTAAGCTGTATTATTGCTGAAACCTTCGCCCGCATATTCTATAGGAATGCGGTGAATATAGGGCTTCCTATACTGGAATGTCCTGAAGCTGCAAGAGATCTGGATAAGGGTGATAAGGTGGAAGTTGACTTGAATAGCGGAAAGATTACAAATGTTACAAAGGGTAGAACCTACCAGGCTGAGTCCTTCCCGGAATTCATGCAGGATATTATTAAGGCTGAAGGCCTGATCAACTACGTTAAAGGGAGGGTGGAAGCCTGATGAAGATAGCTTTGATACCTGGGGATGGAATTGGCCCTGAAGTAATAAAACAAGCCGTAAAAGTGCTTGATGCAGTGGCTGATAGATACGGATGCAGCTTTGAATTTGAAGAAGTGCTGATGGGAGGCAGGGCTATTGACGAGACTGGGGTTCCGCTGCCTTCCGAGACAGTTGATATTTGCCGGAAAAGTGATGCGGTGCTTTTAGGTGCTGTAGGCGGTGCGAGATGGGATAGCCTGCCGGGAAACCTCAGACCTGAAGCAGGGCTTCTGGGAATAAGGAAAGCTCTTGATGTATTTGCAAACCTGAGACCTGCAATGTTGTTCCCACAGTTGAAATCCGCTTCAACACTGAAGGAGGAGGTCCTGGGGGACGGCCTTGATATAATGGTTGTCCGCGAACTCACAGGGGGTGCATATTTCGGGGACAAAAGAAGGATAGAGGCGGATGATGGTATAAAGGCCTGGGATACTATGGCCTATACCTCGTATGAAATTGAAAGGATTTCAGTTAAGGCCTTTGAAATAGCAAGACAGAGAAAGAACAAAATCACAATTGTTGACAAGGCTAATGTCCTGGAAAGCTCAAGGCTTTGGAGGGAAGTTACAGGTAAGGTTTCAAAAGGCTATACAGATGTGGAAATCTCATATATGTATGTAGATAATGCGGCAATGCAGCTTATCAGAAACCCCAGACAGTTTGATGTAATACTTACAGAAAACCTTTTCGGAGACATACTGAGTGATGAAGCGTCAATGCTTACAGGCTCTATGGGAATGCTTCCCTCAGCCAGTATCGGTTCCTCAGGGGCTGGGATTTTTGAACCCATACACGGCTCAGCTCCTGATATAGCAGGAAAAGATGTAGCAAATCCCCTGGCTGCCATATTAAGCTGTGGAATGATGCTTAAATATGGACTTAATATGGAGAGCGAAGCAGATATAATTTTTAAGGCCGTTAATAATGTATTGGACGATGGTTATAGAACAGTGGATATAATGCAGCCCGGGATGACTGCGGTTGGAACAGAGAAAATGGGAAGTCTGGTTGCTGAAAGCATAAGGACTTAATGTGGAGGTGACAGGTATGAAGCTAAGCGGTGCGGAAGTACTGGTAGAATGTCTCCGGGAACAGGGCGTTGACACCATATTCGGATTCCCAGGGGGAACAGTCATTAATATTTACGATGTGCTTTACGACAGGAAGGATATAAAACACATCCTGACTGCTCACGAGCAGGGGGCAACTCATGCAGCAGACGGCTATGCAAGAGCAACCGGAAAGGTTGGCGTTGTCTTGGTGACCTCGGGCCCTGGAGCCTCCAATACTGTAACTGGAATAGCAACTGCTTCCAGAGACTCAGTGCCCATGGTGGTGATAACAGGGCAGGTAGCAAGGTCGCTGTTGGGGAAGGATTCCTTTCAGGAACTCGATATTACAAGCATTACAAAGCCTATTACCAAGAAAAATTATATAGTAAAAAACCCTGCGAAACTGCCGGAGATTATTAGAGAGGCCTTCGAAGTTGCAAGATCAGGCCGGCCGGGACCGGTACTGGTTGATATTCCTAAAGACATACAGAGTGCCGAAATAGAATATCAGCCTATGGAGATAGATACCAGCTACAAAACAGAGAGCCTTACGGATATGTCCGAGGAAATGCAGTTATATTTGGATAAAGCAGTAGAACTGATAAATAACAGCAAGAGACCAGTAATTTATGCAGGCGGTGGTGTAAAGATTTCCGATTCCTGCGGAGAACTGCTGGAGTTTGCGGAGAAAATAAAAGCACCGGTATCTTCCTCGCTGATGGGAACCGGAGCGTTTCCCGGGAGTCACCCCTATTATATGGGTTTAGTGGGTATGCATGGATCCCGCTGCTCAAACATGGCTATAAGCAACTGCGACCTTCTCATAGCCGTCGGAGCCCGCTTCAGTGACAGGACAATCTGTAAGGCGGACGGGTTTGCACCTTACGCTCATATAATACACATAGATATAGATCCTGAGGAATTCGGGAAGAACGTGGATATAAAGATTCCCCTCTGCGGTGATGTAAAAAAGTTTTTAAAGCTTTTAATAGGAAGAGTTGAAGAAAAAAAGCCCAGCAGCTGGAATAAGCAAATACAAAGCTGGAAAGAAGCCTATGCAGTGAAATATAAGAGCAACGGTTCTTTAAATCCTCAGTATCTGATAAACAAGCTGCATGAGCTTACTCAAGGGAAAAACATAATAACTACCGAAGTAGGCCAGAATCAGATGTGGACTGCACAGTACTATACCTTTACAGAGCCCCGAAGCTTTATAACATCTGGAGGGCTCGGGACAATGGGCTATGGCCTTGGTGCAGCAATAGGAGCAGCGGTTGGTAAGCCGGACTGCAGAGTTATTAATATAGCAGGAGACGGGAGCTTCAAAATGAATCTTGCAGAGCTTTCCACCATTTCAAAATACAAGCTTCCAATAGTGCAGGTGCTTATGAACAACAAATCTCTTGGAATGGTGCGGCAGTGGCAAAAGATATTTTATAATGAAAGATATTCCCAAACGAGCATTGGGGATGAAATTAACTTTTCCAAGCTTGCGGAGGCTTTTGGCATAAAGTCCATGAAGATTACAGAAGACGCAGAAGTTGAGAAGGTCTTGAAAAAAGCTCTGAAGCTTAATGAACCGGTACTGGTAGAATGCATGATACATCCGAACGACATGGTGCTTCCAATGGTACCTGCAGGGGAGCCCATAAACGAGTGCATAGACGATATTTAAAAAATTTAAGGAGATGAAATTTATGAATGAATCATATGTTTTTTTCAATGGAAAGATTGTTGATGAGAAAGAGGCAAGTATAAGTATAAGAAGCAAGCTGGTAAACTATGGGCTTGGATGCTTTGAAGGAATAAGGGCTTATTGGGATGAAGAAAGCGGGCAGCTTTATGCCTTCCGATTAAGGGAACATTACGAAAGATTGCTGCAGTCGTGCAAAGCACTATATATAAACATTCCGTATACAGTCTCCGAATTGTGCGATTATACTGTAGAGCTTTTAAGAAGAAACAATTTCAGAACTACGGTTTATATAAGGCCCCTGGCATATAAAGGCGCTGAAGTTTTGAACCCCACATTGCTGGATGATGATAACAGGATGATGATTTTCTGCCAACCCATGGGTAACTTTTCAGGCAAGGAGGAATTGCGTGTTTCAATCACATCATGGCAGAGGCTAAGGGATAATATGATGCCTCCCAGGACTAAGGCAACTGCAGCATACCTTAATTCCTCCCTGGCTTCTCTCGAAGTGCTGCAAAACGGATTTGATGAAGCAGTATTTCTTACAGACAGCGGAAATGTTTGCGAGGGCCCCGGGGAGAACATATTCATGGTGAAAAAGGGCAAACTGATTACTCCTCCTACTTCAGACAATATACTTGAGGGAATAACAAGGGATACTATAATGACTCTTGCAAGAGAGGAACTTGGCATGGAGGTCGTAGAGAGAAGTATTTCAAGAACTGAGTTATATTCAGCCCAGGAAGTCTTTTTCAGCGGTACAGCAATGGAAATGGTTTCAATAGTTGAAGTGGACAGGAGGACAATAGGTAACGGGAAACAAGGGGAAATCTGCAAAAAGTTGAAGAAAATGTTTTTTGAAATCACAGTTGGTAAAAATCCAAAGTACATGGACTATTGCACACCGGTTTATAAAAAATAGAAAAGTATCAAAAAGCATGCAAATTAATCAATTTTGCATGCTTTTAATTTTTGAACGTTCCGATTATTATTCCTTGGTAAGCTTGCTGTATTCAACTGCTATTCTGGATGCCAGCTCTGCATTATTTTTGACCAGGGCTATATTTGTTTCCAGGCTTTCTCCAACGGTAAGCTCTTTTACTTTGTTCAGAAGATATGGAGTTATTTCTTTTCCCCGAATGTTATTCTTGTTTGCTTCGAATAATGCTTTTTCAATAGCATCATTAATTATTTCCGGGTCGGTCTCGTACTGCTCCGGCACCGGATTGGCTATAATGACACCGCCGTCCAGGTCCAAATCCCATTTGGCCTTAATTATTCTTGCGCAATCTAAAGGACTGTCTGCACGCATATCAATATGAAAACCGCTCTTCCTGTTATAGAAGGACGGAAAATCATTGGTTCCGTATCCTATTACCGGTATTCCCAAGGTCTCAAGCTTTTCAAGAGTTAAACCGATATCAAGTATTGACTTGACTCCGGCACATACTACTGCAACATTTGTTTTTGCCAGATCAGGAAGGTCTGCAGATATATCAAAGGTTTTCTCAGCACCCCTGTGAACTCCGCCTACACCGCCTGTTGCAAATACACTTATTCCGGCATACCGGGCGATAATCATAGTAGCCGCAACAGTTGTTGAACCTGATAAACCCATGGCAACAGCATAGGGGATATCCCTGCTGCTTACTTTCATTATATCGTGGGATGTGGCCAGAAATTCTACTTCAGCCCGCGAAAGGCCTACCTTCAATCTGCCGTTTATTATGGCGATGGTTGCAGGTGTTGCACCGTTGGCACGGACGATATCCTCCAGCTCCACCGCCGTATTAAGGTTCTCGGGGTACGGCATTCCATGAGAGATTATGGTTGATTCCAAGGCTACAATAGGCTTATAGTACCTCAAGGCATCAATAACCTCATCATGTATGTTTATGTAGTCTATAAATTTGTTCACCTGTCAAGCCTCCAAACTATCGTAAAATATGTGAAAAGATTTATCCTTCTTTGAATTACATATTCAAATATTATAAAACAAATATAACATATATTGCATCTGTTTTCAAAACAGAATAAGCTATAGAACAATTAATATATATTATTCCATGGAAGAGGCTTTTAAGACACACATATTCAAAAAAGGCGAAGGGGTTATTGCCATAAATGTCGAATAAGCTCGTAATGTGTTAAATTCTAGCAGAAAAGTTATTGATACTTAAGGAAAATAATAGTATTATTAAACCATCTTCATATGATACGCACTAATATGCGCGGCAATAGGCGATTGGCAATAGGCAATAGGATTTCAGGGATGGGCTTCGAAGCCAGGATATTCCTTAAAGGTTAAGAAATGAAAACCACGGA
>JBLNDG010000085.1:0-6350 GCA_050261415.1 Caulobacteraceae bacterium
AAATTCTTCTTCCAGATATTCCAAGCAAATCTTTTCCATTTTTTTAGATACGTTGAAATCACTGCCTTATAAGGCAACATTTTTGCTCAAAAAATTTATACTTTCTTATACAATAAAAAAACCGCCTAAAAGGCGGTTTGATTACTGACATTATTGTCTTTTTGCATCAAAGCATTCTTTGCAATATACAGGTCTTGCGTTTGTTGGTTTGAATGGAACCTGAGTTTCCTTGCCGCATTCTGCACATACCGCATCATACATTACAACTTCTCTTCTCTGTCCATTTCTTCCGCCATTAGCATTCTTCCTTGCGGATCTGCAATCTTTGCATCTTGCAGGCTCGTTCTGGAAACCCTTCTCTGCGTAGAATTCCTGTTCGCCAGCAGTGAATGTGAACTCATTTCCACAATCCTTGCATACTAAAGTCTTGTCTTCGAACATGTAAAAAATCCCTCTCTTCTTTTCCAGGTTGGTGTCGGGTAAAAAGAACTTTCTGGGATTTTTACTGCCAGGAAATACGTTCTTGCACCGCCCACTCACACCTATCTTTAATTTATGGTTTATTATTCTAGCTGACCTGGTCTTTGACCCCACACTCGCCGTCTGGAAGTTTCGCTACTAGGAATGAACCCCCTCACTACAGCTCCTCTCAATAAAACCTGGAAAGTTTATTGGACGGACTTACTTCTAAACCGCACCATGCTCGCAGGAGCTTCTCCTGCTTACGTGGATCGTTTTGCCTGCGACTAGCATCGATTTTCAACCACAGACCTAGATAACATACCACAGCTACTATTATATAATGATATTGATTTTTGCACAAGTACTTTTGAAAAAAAAGGCCTTTATTGAAAATTTTTAACATAGCTGGAAGCCTTTTAATTACTACTTTTTTCTGTCAATATATATCCCGTCATTGTTAATTGAGGGCATTTCGTATGCTTTTATGGACTTTTTACCGACGCTCAGCTGCTTCATTTCATTTTTCAGCTTATTGAATATCACAAGGAGTTTTTCCTTGTTTTCTTTCTCAATCTCCATTATGCCGCGGGCTACCGGTATTATTCCTTCGACCTTTAGTTTCAAGGTTTTCAACATTGGATATTTTGTAAAATCGGCGTTTTCCAATGCATCTATATTCAAGCTCTTTTTCAGCAAATTAAGCTTTTCTGAAAACTCTCTGTCGATTTCGTCAATTACATCAATTACTTGCTGCTTTCTGTTAACAAGTTCTTCTATGTTCCTTGCCTCATTCTCCTCAATGTCCTTTTTCTGTTCCAGTGTTATATCATTTATCTTGCTGAACAGTTCTTTCTTTTTGTCTGCTAGTCCTACAAGTGATACAATCATTTCATTTACCTGCTCCATAAAGCTCCTCCTTATCATACCTCTTATGCAACTAACAATTTGTGCTATTAAATTAGGGACATGCCTTAAACATATCCCTATTTAGTGTTCTATTATTTATTTGTTATTTGCATCCTGCTGTTTTGCAAGCTTCATGGCCTGCGCCCATATGTCCCTTAATTCTTCAGCAAACCCAATAACCTCTTCAACAATTGCCTTGTCCTTTTTTATATTGGCTTCAATCAGCCTTCTTTTCATATAGTCATATAGAGACATTAGGCCGCTTGAAACTTCATACTGCATGTCCAAGGTACACATAAACTCAGTAATTATATTCTGGGACTTAATAAGGTTGGTATTCGCCTTTTCAATATTTTTTTCTTCAATACCCTGGTCTGCCAACTTCAAGAATTTAACCAGACCGTTATATAACATAAGTGCAAGCTCTTGAGGTGTTGCAGTGTTAACCGAATTTTGCTGGTATTGCTGGTATGGATTTTTATTCACAAACGAAGTCTTTAATTCATTTCCTTTGTTTTCGTTGTTAGGGTTGCTGCCTGCTCTTGCATTGCCATACCCAAATTGTTGATACACTCCATTCATAACAGCCATAACTATTCCTCCATTTTTTCATTAGCGATTATATTATTGACCTCCGCCAAATTGCTGCGACAGCCATGCAGACTGGCTGTTCATCTGGTTCAGTGCCGTCTCCATTGCAGTGAACTGTTTATAATATCGGTCTTCCTTTTCTGTCATTCTATCCAGTAAGGTTTCTATAGAGGCTTCCTTCGCCTTTATTTGGTCAGCCAACATATTCTGGTATTCAGATGCATCTCCTGTTATACCGGCACGTTCGAGCAGCATACCTTTTTTATTGTTGCTGTCCCTGCTTGTTCTTATATAGTCCTGTAAAATATCGTAGATCCTGTTTGCAATACCATTTTCATCATTTCTTTTGGCTCTATCTGCTGCACTCAAGTCGGGAGAATACGCAGTTGATGATTCTTTTGTGAATATACTGGTCACAAGATCCGGATTATTTGTTATAGCATCCTTTAATTTAGTTTCATTAATAACCAATTTGCCTTTTTGTTCCCATGTTCCTGTAGTAATACCAATTGAATAAAGTGTTCCGCCGACATCCTTAATATCCTTAAAAAGGGCATTTCTCATATTGCTCAGCAGACCCTCAAGCAGACTGTCATTTTTCAGCATGCCCGACCTTGCCTTTTCCTCCCACTGTGTGACCTGGGATTCGCTCATCGCTTCCTTTTGATCATCAGTTAAAGGCGCATAGTCTCGGTTACGTGCTTCCGACAGCTCTCCGTTAATTTTATCTACTATCTCATTATACTTGCTTACAAAATTTTTAATTAAGTCAAAGGTCTTTGTAGGATCCCCGGAAACCTTCAGCTCAACTGCCGCTGCTGAAGTAGATTTTAAACTGAACGAAATCCCATTAACGGTGAAATCGTTGCTGGCACGGGTAATGGTGTTAGTAGTTGTTCCATCGTTAAAATCAATGCTGGAATCTGCGCCGGTATCGCTTAATCCATTTAATCCCAGAGCATACATCAGATTTCCATTTCCCGCCGCATCGCTGATGTTAACCCTTGCAACCGCTCCATACTCATCTGATTCTACGATGAATTTATCGTTTAGCTGGTCGTAGCTCATCTTAGCCTTGGCATCAGCGTCAGCGTTCACAGTATTTATTACTTCACTCAAAGTCTGGGATGACTTGAACTGAAATAATTTATCGTTTATCGTGAACTCAATGTCATAGCCATCGGCATCACCATCTGCCGGTGTCAGAGTTCTTCCAAGCCGGCCTGCAAGGTCTGAAAGCTTCATGTTCAGGTCGAGCTTGTTGGAAACATTGACATTAGCAAGTCCAAGTGCTGCCAGTCCTCCATTTTCTACCTTACCGGTATTTATTGTGTCAGTACTTGATATTTCCTCAAAACGAAGATGCTTAGTAGCCTCGTCCATACTTACCATAACCTTGTTAGCTCCAAAGGCAATATCCAACTTCGATTGAATTTCCTTCAGCAAGTCATTTTTCGTTGCATAATTTTTTTCTGTCAGTACTATCTGATGGTAATTTGTACCTCCTATAGTAACATCTATGGTCTTATTAGTAGCATCAACCAATTCTCCGTCCGATACATCGGCACTAAGCAGGTTTCCGCTTGCCACAGCAGGAGCTTTAATCGCTTTAAGAACAAGACTGCCATTCTGATTCAGCACACGTATATTGCCGGTCAAAGCGGAGTTAGCGTCAATTTTACCCTGTATATTCTTTGCTAGGGCATCTGCATCTGCATATGTCCCCGGATCTACTGTTATAGTCTGTGCTGCTCCACTATTGTATGAAATGCTGAATTTATTGTTCTGGCTGTTTACAATAAAATTAGCAGTGATTGTTTTACCCAATAGTTCTGTCAAACCTGTATTATATGCTGCTCCTATAGATAAAGTATTAGTACTGCTTGTGCTAAAAGTCAGCTGGTCACCGTCAGCATCCTTGCCAACAGTTATTTTCCCTGTACCAAAAGCACTTTCCAATTTAGTGTTCAAGTTGCTTATAACCGCATCTATGCCATTCAGACCGTCGTCCAAAGTGATTTCCTTGCTTGTCCCGTTAAAGGTAACCGTTATTTTATTATTATCGTTCAAGGCACTAATATTATTGATAGTTGTTGATATTACGTTACCAGTAATACCGCCAGTTACAGGTACGCTTGAAATAACCTTAGCCTTTTCCGCTACTTTCACATTGCTTACTGTATAAGTACCTGGAATTGTACCCGCCCCTGCCGTTGCTGTGAAGGCGCTGTATGTATCCTGGCCGTTATATGTAATCTTATATGCAGAAAGTGATGTAGCCGATCTTAAGTTTGTTGCCGGATTTAATACATCAAAATAACTGTCCTTGAGGCCTCTTAGCAGGTTGATCATTGACCTGTAGTCATCCCGTTTCCACTCCAGAAGCTGTTTATCCTGCTTTGCTTTGTCCACTTTCATCTGTTCTACTTTCATAAGCTGTTTAATAATACTGTCAGTATCCAAACCGGAAACCATTCCGCTCATTCTAAGCTTTGTATTAAGAGCATTTACCATACTGCTAGTAGCCATAGAAATTACCTCCTCTCGTCAACGAGTATCCCGGCCATTTCCCACATTTTAGCCACCATATCCAGAATCTTTTCCGGCGGGATTTCTCTTATAATCTTACCTGTATCCTTATCCAAAACCTTTACCATTATTTCCTTTGTCTTCTCATGAATGGAAAACTCAAAGGAACACATAGCGCCACTTATTGCCTTATTTGCCTTTTCAATAACTTGTATCCATGCTTTCTCATCCATTGTCATTTCGTAATTGGGTTTATGTGCAATATCAACATAACTCTGCTGCTCAATATTTGCACTTTCGCTACCCGAAGTTTTTATTACCGGTACATTTTCTCTAGAAGCGTTTGAAAATGAGTTTGCAAGCGTACTGCTAACATTCGCATCGATTTTCATACTATTCCCTCCTTGGAAATTTTCAAATCCTTTTGTATATTATATATCGTCCAAATCGGGATTTTTCTTTATAATATATTTTCCATTTTTAATTATTGATGCTCTTTAAAATTGCAATGCCTCCTTTATTACTTTAATAATATAGTTCATCCTTTCATTGTTCATGCCAGGATAAACGCCCACCCAAAACGAATTATTCATTATATAATCTGTATTTCTTAAATCACCGATAACACGATAACCTTCACCGGTCCTTCTCATTTCATCAAAACATGTATGCTTTATGAGGTTGCCTGCAAAAAGCATTCTGGTTTGTATACCCTTATTTTCAATAAACCGTACAACAGTATTACGGTCAATACCATTCTGACAAGTCATGAGAAAACCGAACCAACTAGGATCTGAGTTTACACATGGCTCCGGTAGAATAATCTTGTCTGAAACACTATTAAGTCCTTCTTTCAAACGTTTAAAATTATCTTTTCGAGACTTGATAAATGCGGGAAGCTTTTTTAGCTGTGCGACTCCAATAGCCGCTTGCATATCTGTTGCTTTCAGGTTATACCCAAAATGTGAATAGACATACTTATGATCATAACCGAAAGGAAGCTCGCCATACTGGCTGTCAAAGCGATGCAAGCACACATTGTCACTCCCTGATGGACAGATACAATCCCTGCCCCAATCACGCAACGAACGGATAATTTTATGCAACAGCGGATTATCCGTATAAACCGCACCTCCCTCACCCATGGTCATGTGATGGGGTGGATAAAAGCTAGATGTTCCGATGTCTCCAAATGTCCCGGTATATTTTTCCACGCCGTTAATGGTATATTTTGATCCCAGTGCGTCGCAATTATCTTCAATAAGCCATAGGTTGTTTTTTAGACAAAAGTCTTTTACTTTGCCTATATCAAAAGGATTTCCCATAGTATGTGCAAGCATTATTGCTTTTGTTCTACTGGATAATGCATCCGATAACATATCTGCATCAATATTGTATTGGGGAATCTTGACATCAACAAATACAGGCACTGCACCAAACTGCACAATAGGCGCTACGGTAGTTGGAAAGCCGGCTGCAACAGTAATAACTTCATCTCCCCTATGAATTGCCCTATCACCAAGCAGCGGCGATGTCAGCGCCATAAATGCTGCAAGGTTGGCAGAGGAACCGGAGTTTACCAGCGAACAATACTTGATTCCAAGAAAATTTGCGAATTCTTCTTCAAATGTAGTGGTGTATCCCCCCGCAGTAAGCCAGAAATCCAGAGCACTGTCTACAAGCAAAAGCATCTCGTTTTGGTCATAAACACGAGCGGCATAAGGAATTTTATCTCCCTGCTTATATCCAATGCTTTTATTATGGAATTCAGTGTAATACGATGAAACCATTTTTAAAATTTGTTGATTGATATCACCGGCCAACCGCTCCGGGGCTGTACAGCCTGTTTGCAATGCCGGAAA
>JBLNDG010000086.1:0-16421 GCA_050261415.1 Caulobacteraceae bacterium
ACAACAACCCGGCATATGACAAGCTTATTAAAGATGCAAAGGCTGAGCCTGACAAGGCAAAGAAATTTGCAATGATGAGACAGGCAGAAGACATGCTTATGGAAGATATGCCAATAGGTCCTCTGTATTGGAGATATAGGGACTACGGAGTCAGGGAGTATGTAAAGAACTTTACAAGAGACGGTTTCGCACCTGATATCCAGTTCATATATGCTTACATCGAAGGTAAAAACAAGTAATAGCTTTGTATAGGAATATACATTAATTCATAACCCTTTATTTAGCTGCCGGCTGTTGCCGGCAGTTTCTCTCTTTTATAACGAATAGACTGGCATATATTCCACATTAATTTGTTATGCTCCGTCAATGAGTTTTATGAAAGGCTTCCTTGATTGTTAAAACGTTTCAATAGAAGCCTTTCTTATAAAAATGTATTTAAAATAATTACATTTTCCTGTAAAATTAATATATAATTACCTCAGCACAAAGGCCAGGTTTCGTATAAATCCGAATCCTAATTGATCATTAACGGGGGTTAAGCAGAGTGAAAAAGTACAGTGTGTTGGCTTTCTTACTATTCGTGACCGTATTGTTATCCATAGTTGTTTTTCACAGCAGCATGAATTTGGTGGAAAGAACTACTCCTCCTTCTGAAATGTGGGGTAGAGATATGACCGTTGGTGAAACGGACTTCAGAAAAATACCCACAGAATATGTAGAAGGCAACTATCTGAATTTAATATATGCAAGCGCTGACAGCTTTCAGAAGGTATTGGTAGACAGCAAAGGCGTTATCGCAAATTCCGAAACAATTAGGATAAAGGGGTATGAGCCCACAAAGCTTGTAAAGTACCAAAGCCTGAACAATTTATTGTTCTGGACAGAAAATTACGATCTATATTATAGCGACCTGGAAAGCAGGGAACGAACCAAGGTTAAGCTGCTTTCGGAGGTACAGGATTTTGAATTGACCGGAAACAACAATGAACTGCTTATTTCTGTTGCTGAAAAAGATAAACTGGCAGTGTACGGTTTTTCAGGGGGTGTCATTTCTAAATTATCGGAAGATACGCCGGTAAGTAATATTTATTATATCGATGCAGCAAAGGATAATAGCGGCAGTTTGTTTATTGCCGGGGTATCAAGGCTTAGTCCGACTGATTATGAGCTTAGGCTTTTTAGCTTTGAAACCGGAACCGGAAAACTGACTGAGAGAATATCACCGGCTATAATTGAGAATATGTACACAACCAGGGAAGGTTCCAACTCCATCAATAATTTGCAGGTAGCCTTTGACAACAAGGATATATATGTTTTTTACGAAATTGGGAAAAACAGCAGCCAGGGGATGGTTGCCAGGACTTATATTGGAAGGCTCCCCAAAAACCAACAGGGGATAGCACGTGTCAATTTTGACAGACTAATGCTGAATAATGAAAGCGCTGATAAAGAAGTTTATATATCTTCACTTAGTTGTGCAGATGGAAAGTCTGGTAAACTACATGCCGTAATCATAACCCCTCTAAAAGCATCAGTAAAGAGGGAAGGCTCTGAACTCATGTTTATAACTATTGAAGAGGGTAAAGTCGTATATCAGAGCATTGTCTCAAATACAGGAGCATGGAACAGGTTTGCCATACTGGAAAAGATAGATGGGGATTATATGGCTACATTCCTGCAAACCTTGGGAGGTATCCAATTCAGAATAAATGTCGCGGGAACAGGAGCTGAATTCAAAAAGAACCTGAACAAGATAACCTTTGATGACATAAAATATTCTGTTATGGATACCGTGGGCAGCTATGTGTTTTCATTTTTTTCTATTTTTATTAACCTGCTTGTATCGGCCCCGTTGCTCTTTTGGCCGATAGCGGTAGACTTCTTTGAATGGAGGACTTTCTTAAGGAAGCCATTGCTTACATTGCATATTGGTGTTGTTATTGAGGCATCTGCAATGTATTTCAGCATTATGAGGGTATATGCAAACTCAGAATCCGTTTCATTCATGCCCCCTATACTGCAGCACCCTTTTTCTCCGCTTGCAGTTTTGCTGATAACAACCCTGTTCTCATATATAATTGTAAGGTTATTCAGGAAGGACAGGGTGGACATGAGCTATTTCCCCGAACTCGCACTTTTTATGCTGGTGCATAATGTTTTTGTATATTTCCTTTATACAGCGTATATCGCCAGATTCTAATGGAAGAACCCAATTGCAGACCGAAATATGCTGTCGAATATTGCCCAGGAAATTATGAGCTTTAAATAGGATAGATGTTCTATGGAAATCCTGTTTAAGGCTTTTTATAATGCATAGGAAAGTATAAATTTCCTTAATGTAACACTTTCCGTTAAATGCATTTCATAAAAGGCTTCCTTGACTATTAAAGTACTTCAATCGAAGCCTTTTTTACTTTTCTTTTCAATATAGAATTCACAACCTTTATTGGTGGTGTTGGAAAGAACACCTACAGACTCGAGAGTACAAATTCCGTTTTTTTGATGGAGACACTTTTCTGCACAGTTTATCAGCATCGGAATAAATCCCTCCTTGAACAATGATATGTGAAGTGTACGTGCTGCTTTTACTATAAATAGTTTTCTCAAAAAAGCGGAAACTAATGTAGGCAGGCTGAAGGTAAAATTAAGAAAAGACAGAGGGTGTTGGTTATTATATTTCAGGATTTTGCGGGTGAAGGTTATGTGTATCATATAGTGAATATTATTGACCTGAAAAAAACAATGAGCGAGGGGATAAGATATGATGACAAAAAGACATATGCCAGCAAGTATTATGATTTTCATTCGTACCTCGACTCATACAAGCCATTAGGTATTCCTGAATGGGTAGAACGGAAAAAAGCTATTTTTACGAGCTTCAATTTTAAGAATAATCATACTTGGCATTCGCACAGTGCTGTATTAAGGGTCCGGATTGAAAAAAGCAGATGCTGGGTGTGCAATGAGAATATTGCAAACTTCATATATGAGCCTTTTATACTGCAGCATATGGCAGAATTCGGCAGCGCCGGCAGTTACATATCCGGTAACGGGCTGAAAATAGTGCAGGAATACTGGAATACATCACTAAGTTATATTGAAAACCTGGAAAAAAGATATGACAAAAGGGAGGGTTATGATGCGGAAATACTTGTATTGCATGATATTCCTCCCCAGAATATAGAGTGCCTGTATATTATTTCCGACCACAAGATGATGACATTTAAAGAATGGCAGGATGTATTCAAACCTGAAAATACTTGCCTTTCCATTCAATACAGCAAATATTTGCAGCCTAAAAGCACTACATCTGCCTGGAATACATCAGGTTCACAATAATATTTTCTTTTGCTTACTTTAGTCTCAAAGGACTTGGAGAACACCGGAGCCATGCTCTTTTCTACAGTTCCGAAGTTCGGGAGAGCTACTTTCTCTTTCTGAAGTATAGGATAGGACTGGCTGTTGAATATTTTGCTGTTCATCACTGCAGAGCTGTAAAAAGCAGACAATTGCCTGTCAACATGCATGAAAAGGTCAGGGTCTGTCTGACAGCTTCTTAAAGCTTTTAGTGCTGAAAAGATACAGCCTATATCCCTGATGGAAAACCTTTGTTTGTTTTTGCTGGTTGTAATGAACAGGCCGATACCGCCGTCCCAATACGAGTCAATCCGGTCATACAACTTCATGTAAGCATTGCGATACTCCTCAATGCAATTAATTTGATAAAGTCTTATAAAACAATTCATGCAATTGCATAACGTGATAAAGGAACTTCCTTCGTCGTTTCCTGAGTTTCTTGCAATATCTCCGCTCTTATGAATGCGCTCATAAAGCTCCAAGCCTATTATATTAACCGTACTATAGACTAAACTGCCGTACAATTTGATATTGTTGAGTATTGAGAGCAAACTCAGGCAAATAACCGCCAGATCCCTGGAACTGATATCATTAACGCTTTCTACTACATTTTCACAGATAATAGGTAAAATTTCCAACCCCTTTTCAAACTTGGCACACAAGCTGGTGTCGTAGCATTCACTGGTACTCACCAGCTTTATTACCGATGACAATGCTTCTGCTGCAAGGAATTGTACTTTAAGGTCGGGGTTTTCTGTGTTAATTATTATCCTGTACTCGCCATAAGAGTTTTCTCCTGTATCTTCACCCTGATAATAGAAATCGCCTATCCGGAGAAAGTCAAGCAGGAAGTTAGCTTGTTTGATAGAGCTTGTGCCCAGACAGTAGGTAATAAAATCCTTATGGTCCAAAAGAAATTCACTGCTTTGAATAACCGGCACAAGAGCAGTCATGCAGTATATTGAGTAACATAACACATCTGGTTCTATGACCCTCTTTACTTTTCTGTTATCCCAGTGAAAGGCCTTGAAATCAAAAGGCGGCTCAGGATTACCCGCATAGAACGGCATGCACTTTCTGTAAAGGGAGGACATGAACATTATATTTTTTGGCATTTCATTTTCTTTAGTACCCTTTAAGAGTTTATATATCATATTAAGCTCATGTTCGTGAGGCATTTCAATATTGCCGCAGCCTGAAAGCAGGCAGAAGGAGACTGCATTCAGATAAACCATATAGTTGCACTGGTTTATTATGTCTGGATATGAGAAGTCAAAATTCATTCAAACACCACCCGGTAATATTCATTGCTATATATTTATGCAGGAAGACTGAAGTATAAAACCAAATAATCTTGTCTATCACCAAATAGAGTACATGCATAAAAAAGTAGAATTACACTGAAAAAAATATATTGTATAATTATGCAAATGGTGCTAAAATAATGATAATTTATACGTATTGAAGGGAGGAATGCGAGGAATGACGGTATTTTCATAGATTATATATAATACTATTAGAAGGAGAAATTAAGATGAACAACTCAGCAACAGAATTAAATCAAGAGCCTAAGAAGAAAATCAAAGTTCCCCATGTCTATGTAATCCTGATGGCTATTGTAGCTATTTGCGCACTTCTGACATATATTGTACCGGCAGGTGAATATGCAAGGGTTGAGGGACCTGGGGGGAGAATGATTGTTGACCCTAACACATTTAAGTACATAGCCAGAACCCCTATTAGCCTTTTCGGCTATCTGGCATCGGTTCCACAGGGTATGGTGGAAGTTGCGGAAATTATATTTTTTATCTTCATCGTCGGGGGGTCATTTACTGTAGTACAAGCAACCGGCGCTATTGAAGCAGGAATTGGAAGGGTAACAAAGGTAATGGCCGGCAAGGAACGGCTGATAATTCCGATTGTCATGGTTGCCTTTTCACTCGGAGGGGCTGTTTTCGGAATGGCTGAGGAAACCCTGGCATTCATTCCGATTATGGTAACTCTTGCAATAGCATTAGGATTTGATTCCATAACAGGAGCAGCAATGGTGCTTGCTGGTGCAGGGGCCGGTTTTAGCGCTGCATTTATGAATCCCTTTACAGTGGGAGTTGCGCAGGGTATAGCTGAGCTTCCGCTGTTTTCCGGGATGGGGTACAGAATAGTATGTTATGTCTTAATGGTGGGATTAACTGTCGGATTTATGTATTGGTATGCGGGACGTATCAAGAAGGATCCCACTCAAAGCGTTATGTATGAGTTTGACAAGACTCGTGAAGATGTCCTGGATTTGAATGTTTTAAAGGAATTCACTACAACACATAAAATTGTTTTGTTAATAGTAGTTGCATCAATTGCCCTTCTTGTATTCGGTGTTATCAAATACGGATGGTATATTAAAGAGATATCCGCACTATTCCTTGGTATGGCTATCTTAACAGGAATTGTAGGTAAGCTCGGCTTGAATGGTACTGCGGAAAACCTGCTTATAGGGATGACCAACCTGGCCGGGGGTGCATTGGTAGTTGGTTTTGCCAGGGCAATTCTGGTTGTACTGACTGAAGGACATATTCTTGATACTATACTTTATGGTATTGCGGGAGCGGTTTCTCATTTGCCTTCAATATTTGCAGCACTTGCAATGTATGTTTTCCAATGCCTGTTAAACTATGCCATACCTTCCGGAAGTGGACAAGCAGCAGTATCAATGCCGATTATGGCGCCTCTTGCCGATTTAGTTCATGTTACACGCCAGACTGCCGTTCTTGCATTCCAGTTTGGCGACGGTATTTCGAATATATTTACTCCTACGTCGGGATATTTTATGGCCGGCCTGGCATTGGCCAAGATTCCGTGGAACAAATGGGCCAAATGGATTCTTCCGTTGATCCTGTTACAGTATTTACTTGGCGGGATTCTAGTAACAATAGCTCACTTTATGCAATTTGGTCCATTCTAGATATTAAGCTATGAGGTAGATACAAGACATTGATGAAATGCCTTGTGGCTGCCTCATTAAATATTTGTTAAGCTTTTTTATTAGCGAGGTGAAGAGGGATGAAAGAAAAAATAAAAAATGAAATTGCGAAATCTATGGGAGAATTAGAGCATATCAGTGAATATATATATATGAATCCTGAAGAAGGCTATAAAGAATATAAAGCCTCGGCCATTCTTAGCCAGAGCCTGGAGAAACACGGTTTTTCCGTAGAGAAAGGCATATATGGCATAGAAACTGCTTTTCGCGGTGTATATAACAGCGGCAAAGAAGGAGCAAAGGTTTTTTTCCTATGTGAATATGACGCTCTTCCCGGAATCGGCCATGGCTGTGGGCATAATCTGATAGCTACGATGGGTTTGGGAGCAGGTATCGGATTAAAATCAGTGATTGATGAAATAGGAGGGACCGTTGTCGTTCTAGGAACTCCTGCTGAAGAGACAAGCGGAGCAAAGGTAGAGATGGTCCGCCGGGGTGAATTTAAAGGCGCAGCTGCTGCAATGATGGTCCACCCAAATCCGGTTACGGAAGAGAGCGGAAGCTCACTGGCATTGGAAGCACTCAGATTTGAATATACAGGCAAAGCCGCCCATGCAGCCGCAGCTCCGGAGGAGGGAATTAACGCACTGGACGCCGTTATTATGCTCTATAATGGCATTAACGCCCTACGCCAGCATGTGACCAGTGATGTGCGCATACATGGAATCATCACACATGGGGGAACCGCACCGAATATTGTTCCCGAGTTTGCCGCAGCGAATTTCTATGTAAGGGCGGGCAAAAAGGAAAAAAGGGATGAAGTTGTTAAGAAAGTAATTGCATGTGCGAAAGCTGCAGCTTTGATGACAGGTGCAAAACTGGAAATATCCAACTTTGAAGAATCTTATAACGATTTAAGGACTAATAAAATGCTATCGGATTTATTCAATACCAATCTCGGTGATCTGGGAGAGAAGGAGATACGCAAGGCAGGCATATCAATAGGTTCTATTGATATGGGCAATGTGAGTAATGTGGTTCCTGCCATCCACCCATGGCTGGGGCTTGGGAACGATAAGCTGGTACTTCATACTAGGGAATTTGCAGAATGTACTCTTACGGAACAAGGCAAAAAAGCCATATATAAAGGAGCTTGTGCAATGGCAATGACTGCCTTTGACGTTATAGCTTCTGAAGAGGTACAAAAGAAAATCAGACAGGAATTTGAAGCAAACAATTAATTGAATGTAGGAGAAGGTTATATGTTTGAGCTTGTTATTAATAATGGAAATGTAGTCAATATAGAAGATGGAACTATCAGCAAATGCAATATAGGCATAAAGAGCGGAAAAATTGCAGCTTTAAGCCGGGAAACTATAGAAGGGGAGATTAGCATTGATGCCTCGGGAATGCTTGTTTCTCCCGGATTCATTGATATGCACATGCATGAAGATCCGTTGAACAAAAGCGGTTCCAGCGTATTTATTGAAGAAGGTATTTTTAAAAACATGGTTTTGATGGGGGTAACCACATGCATCGGCGGAAACTGCGGTATCGCAATGGATGATGTGGGAGGCTACTTGCAAACAGTTGACCAGCAAGGGATTTCCGTTAACTTTGGCACCTTCCTGGGATATTCGGCAGTCAGGGAAAAGATTGGGGTCCTTGATAATTATCGTCCATTAACAAAAATAGAAGCAGAGGAAGCAAAAAAACTAATACGTGCAGGTCTTTCTGAAGGGGCGGTAGGGCTTTCCTTCGGGCTTGAATATACTCCGGGAAGCACCACAAATGAATTAATTGAAATGGCCAAGGTATTGAGGGATTTCCCGGGGAAAATGCTGGCTGCCCATTACCGTTATGATGCAAGTGAAGGTATTGAGGCGGTCAAGGAACTTATCGGAATTAGCTGGGCGGCAGATGTACCTATGCAGATTTCGCATATCGGAAGCTGTACTGCTTTCGGAATGATGGAAGAGAGCCTGCAGCTCATCGAAAAAGCCCGCTCAATAGGAATAGATGTTATGGCAGACTGCTATCCCTATGATGCTTTCTGCACACATATAGGCACAGCAGTATTTGATGGAGACTGCTTCAGCCGTTGGAACAAGGATTACAGTGCAGTGGTACCCACAGAAGGCAAATATAAGGGGAAACGCTGTACAAGGGAAATGTTCGAATACCTGAGAGAGAATGAGCCAAATACCTTGGTTGTTACGTTCGTTATGGATGAAAACGAAGTAACAAAGGCAATCACCCATCCTTTGGTCATTATTGCAAGCGACGGATTGATGCATAACGGACAGGGGCACCCGAGAGGGGCCGGTGCATTCCCACGGGTTATTGCTTATTATACCAGGGAAAAGAAAGTTTTATCACTTATGGAGGCGCTGCGGAAAATGACCCTAAAACCTGCCCAAAGGTTGGGATTGAGGGAAAAAGGAATACTCGGTATAGGCAAGGATGCAGACATTGTAATATTTGATTCTGAAACAGTTATGGATAAAGCGGATTTTGAGCAGCCGTCACTTCCACCGGAAGGCATACCATATGTAATAGTTAACGGGAAGGTTGTTGTGAAAGAAGGGAGTCTCACAGGAGAAAAACCAGGTAAAGCTATACGTTTTGGGGGTATAGTATGATGGATGAGTAAAGATGCGGCACCGGACGGAGTATCTACTGTATAGTTTGAAACTATGTTATAATATGTTGTGTATTCAAATTCTAGAAGAGGGTGTTACATTTGAAAGAAGGTAAAATACCTCCTGAACTATTAAGAAGGCTGGTTTTTGATAATATAAAAATCCGGAATGAAGAAGTCATTTTAAGACCGGAAATAGGTGAGGACTGTGCGGGTATAGCTTTTGGGGATGATGCATGTATATTATCGACAGACCCAATAACAGGTGCCGATAAAGGCGCTGGTACTCTGGCAATACATATATCCTGCAATGATGTTGCGTCCAGCGGGGTTAAGCCTATAGGCATTATGGTTACAATACTAGCACCACCAACAGCTACGGAGGAAGATATAAAAAGGGTTATGACAGAAGCCGGGGAAGCGGCGGCAGAGCTGGGAGTGGAGATAATAGGCGGACATACCGAGATTACATCTGCGGTAAACCGCATTGTAATATCAACAACCGCTTTAGGCAAAATACATCAGAGCAAAATTGTGCGGTCTTCGGGTGCTCAAATCGGGGATGATGTAATAATGACTAAATGGGCAGGCCTCGAGGGTACATCTATTATTGCGGCAGATAGAGAAAAAGAGCTGTTACCCAAGCTTGGCAATGAGGAATTGCGGACTGCAAAGTCGTTCATTGACAATATCAGTGTTGTCAAGGAGGGAGTTATAGCAGGGGAATTTGGGGCTCACTCAATGCATGATGTAACCGAGGGCGGAATTCTCGGAGCTGTATGGGAAATTGCCGAAAGCTCCGGCACCGGCATAGAGATATACCTGGACAGTATACCGGTGCACAGTGTGACAAAGAAAATATGCAATATTTATGGTATTGATCCATACAGGCTTATTTCCAGCGGTTCCATGGTTATTACAGCTAAAAACGGTGCAGAGCTTGTCAAAGCGCTTCAAGATAAAGGTATAACATGTGCAATAATAGGAAGAATAACCGAAAGGGGAAAAAGCATCATAAAGGATGGTAAATGCCTTCCATTAAATCCTCCTGATGTGGATGAGCTTTTCAGCATATAACTCTACCTGCTTTTGAGGCCGGTCTGGAACAAAATGGACTAAAAACAAGTCATAAAGATACGACACGACAAAAATCGTATCTTTTTTTATGCCAATTTTGCCTTGAAATACAAATGAAACATAACAGTAATGTAATTATAATAAAAAAGCAAAGGTATTTGAGGTATTTGGTCGAAATATATAATATATAATAGAAAATGGTTAAAAAGGAGGAATTATATGAAAAAAGCAATTGTAGTCATAACTGTGATCTGCCTGATCATGTCGACTTTTGCAGGCACAGTGTACGCACAAGCCAATAGCAGCACAGGCGCAGCTCCCATGTCCATGCAAATTCTTGGGAAAAAGGTAAGCAGCGCTACTCCTCCTATTGTCAAGAGCAATAGAGTATACCTTCCTTTAAGGACTGTGGGCGAGGCATTGGGCTACCAGGTAAGTTGGAGTGCAAAATCACAGACGATGGAACTAACGTCAAAAGGCCAAAATATCAGAGCTTCAATAGGATACGGCAAGGCTTATGTAAATGGCAAATATGTCAGCCTTGATGCTGTCCCCATTATGTACAATGAAAGGTTATATATTCCTTTGACCTTTGTACAAAAATATTTTAGCTACACTACTACATATGACAGCACTAAAAAGCTTGTTACGATAAACAAAAAGGCCGCTGCATCGAACGCAGGAAGTACTGTTACGGGAAGTTCAAGTACAGGAAGTGCAAGTACAACGGCAGCTTCAAAAGGCATATATGTACTGGGCAAGAAGATGAGCAGTACGGATCTGCCAATTGTAAAAAACAACAAGGTATATGTGCCCCTAAGGCATATAGGAGAAGGCCTGGGCTATAAAGTAACCTGGAATGCCGGTACGAAGACAATGGAGTTGAAATCAGGCAGCAGCATTAAGGTAGTAATTAACAACGGATATGCTACAATAAACGGAAAAAAAGTGAAAATGGATGCTGTTCCGGTTTTATATAACGGGCGAGCCTATGTAACAACGACCTTTATACAAAGCAACTTCGATTATGATGTAAAATATGATGCAAGCAAGAAACTGGTACAGGTTGATAAGAAGAAACCTCCGGTTGTAAATGAAGAAAAACCGATTGAATATAAAACTGCAAACATTGACGATATTGTTTATGATGACAATGGAGGGTTCCCGCAGTTGAACATAGTCGCAGATAATCCGGTGCAATATACAAGTTTTTTCGCATCTGATCCTACAAGGCTGGTAATTGATATCAAAAATTCATTGGTGAATACAGATTATACGACGAAGGAAATAAGCAAAGGCGGAATAATTAGAGCAAGAATTGAGCAATTCAGCAAGACGCCCGATGTGGTAAGAGTCGTAGTTGAACTGGAAGACCAGAAGACGTGCAAGCTGGTGCAGTCAAATGACAAGAAGTCAATATCCCTGATATATGCTAATTTAATTTATCCTGTAAGCTTTGCAAAAGAAGGGGACAACGATGTTCTGACGGTTAGAGGGAGCCAGGAACTGGATACCAGTGTCTTCAAGCTAAGCAACCCTGAAAGGCTTGTAATCGATTTAAACAAGTCTGTACTGAGCGATAAGGAACAGACTGTTGATGTAAAGACCTCTTTTGTAAAAAGCATCAGGACAGGCCAGGTGGATGTAGGCGTGGCAAGGGTAGTACTGGACCTTGAACCCAACATGTACTACGATGTTAAACAGACGGGCAATCTGACCAAGGTATATATTTCAAATATCCCATTTACCTTTGTCGATTATAAGAAATACTATAACTCGGCATTTATCAACCTAAACCCAGGGAAAGAAGTGGAGTATCAGCCGATTATAGATAATGAAAACAAGATTCTTAAAATAATGATACCCAAGGATCTTGATGTTGAGCAAAAGACCTATAATATAAATGATAATGTAATGGAATACGTGACTGTTACTAAAGAAACCCACGGTGGACAAGCTTATACAGTTGCAGCCTTTAAAATGAAGGATTTGGTTGAATATGAACTGTTGTCACCTGCAGTCACAAAGCTTGTCAGCCTCAAATTCAAGTATAAGGCACAGAGACCGGACCAGCTCACTGTAATAATTGATGCAGGCCATGGCGGTAAGGACCCGGGGGCAACAGCAGTAGATAAATCAAAGGAAAAGGATCTTAACCTTGATGTGGCAAACAGGCTTAATAATATCATGAAAGGCCTGGGTTTCAAGACGATAATGACAAGAACCGATGACAGCTATGTAGATCTGGCCAGCAGGTCGGGACTTGCCAACAGCAGTTATGCGGATTTCTTTATGAGTATACACTTCAATGCGTTTATGAGCAGTGCTAAAGGCATTGAAACACTGTACTTCCCCAATGATGTTACACCGGGATACCCTACGGATAACAAGGCTATGGCTGATATATTCCATAATGAGCTTATTGATACTCTGAAAAGGCCTTCCAGAGGGATAACGCCAAGACCGGGGCTTCATGTACTGAACAAGACCAAGATGCCTGCTATACTTGCTGAGCTTGGCTTTATCACAAACCCGGAAGAGTATTCCCAGATAAAGAAGCCTGAATATAGGGAAATGGCGGCTAGGGCACTGGCAACCTCGATAGTGAGATACTTCAAGGAAATAGAGAAAATAGACCTCAATATTGACACAGACGCAATTTATTCAATGCCATTACCACAGAATGCCTTGAGCGCAGAAAACACGGCGATACAAGCTCCGGCAGAAAGTGAAGCGGTACAGGATGCTGTGGAAGGTACAGGGGAAGAGGCTGTGGTTCAGGATGGAAGCAGCCAGCAATAAACTGAATATGAAACTGAATATGAAGCGGTAACTGCAAACCCTAAAGCGGAAGCTTTAGGGTTTGCTTTTCATGAATATACCCCTATGGAGGCTAATATAATATAATGATAAAAAAATTAAGGGGTGAAATAAATGAAAAGGAAGCTTGTAATTTTCATCGCAGTATTGATATGTTGTACATTAGTACTTACAAGCTGCAGCAATCCGCTAACTTCCCTGAGGGAGTTCTTTAACAAGGATTCTAATACAGTAGATGAGGAACAAGGACAGGTGCCGGAAGAAACACAGAGCATGAGTGAAGTAAGCACAGTGCAGCCTGAAAACAGCCGAGCAACAGTACTTTACTATAAAGATAACGAAGATTTTCTTGTACCTGTAATGAGATATGTACCAAAAGGCGACCTTGGTATAGCAAAAACGGCAATATCAGCTCTCATTTATAGCGCTGATACGGTTGAGGATCTGAAGCCTGCAGGTCTTACGCCAACATTACCGATGGGAACAAAAATTAACGGTGCGGTTATAAAGGAAAGCGGGCTGGCGATAATAGATTTTTCAAAAGAATTCCTGAATTTCAGCAGCGAGAAGGCAGAAGAGCTTGGAGTAAAAGCAGTGGTATATACCCTGACCGAATTCCCGAATATTAAATCCGTAGAAATCAGAGTAGAGGGTAAAACAGTAACAGAAATGCCCAAGGGAACAAAATTGGACGCAGCACTGGAGAGAAGCGAAATAAATCTGCAGCCTGCGGAAAATTCTGGTGAAAAGTTATCAAAAGTTGTGGTATACTATCATAAAAAAGGTAGTGGAATATATTCATATTTCGTACCGGTTACAAAGCTTGTTTCAGGCTTCAAAAACAGCGTGGAAGCTTCAGTGAGTGCCCTGCTTGACGGGCCTGTGGACGGAAGCAGCCTTGTGAACCCATTCCCTGAAGGTACAAAACTATTGGGAGTTCAGGTAAAAGACGGCTCTGCTTATATTAACTTTTCTGAACAAATACTGGCAAGACAGGGAGATAAAATGTCAGAGAATGCTATGATTAAGGCAGTAACGCTGACGCTTAAAGAATTTCCCCAAATTCAAAAGGCAAAAATATTTGTAAATGGGAAAATAGTGGAAAATACTGATGGGATTGGTGCCGACAGTTATTTGGATGTTCCGGTATTTGTAAACTTTTATGAATAAACTTTACATATTTTTCTAGCGGATCCACTTGAGTAGCATTGCATGAGGGAATTGTAACCGCACAATTCGCTATTCAAGTGGATTTGTTTGAAATCAAAGGTTGACAAGCTATAGCCATTTAAGATATTTTGGTAATTAAGGTTTAAAATAAAACAGCTATATATTTCGTACTAAACATTTTACATTGAATTCAATATGTGCGAAATATATTCCTTAATTCATATAACGCATTAAAATTCTTATATTGTGTCAAGCAAACAGCCCTGCGAAGCTGGTTCGACCCCGGGATGTTTGCGAAGATAGAATGTAATAGAATTTATGCGTTATATATAGCAACAGCTGAAAAAAAATATTTGGCTTGCACTTTAGGAATAATAACAATATAGTATTAAGGCAGCAGAAAAGAAATCAGAAATACCGCAAAACTGTTAAAGAACAAAGGCTTGACGCTTTTGTGCAATATACTACATCAGCTGAAAAGGAAGGATGGTTTATATGCAAAGGATAGACGGAAGAAAAAATGACGAAACAAGACCAGTGAAGATCACCAGGAATTATTTAAAGCATGCGGAAGGTTCCGTGTTGATTGAAACTGGAGATACAAAGGTTATTTGCACCGCATCTGTTGATGATAAAGTACCGCCTTTTATAAAAGGGACAGGTAAAGGCTGGGTGACAAGCGAATACGGTATGCTCCCAAGATCGACAGAAGTGCGGAAACCAAGAGAATCGGCGAGGGGTAAAGTGGATGGAAGGACAATGGAAATTCAAAGACTTATAGGACGTGCTCTCCGCTCGATAGTAAACCTTGAAAAGCTTGGAGAAATGACAATATATATAGATTGTGATGTTATACAGGCCGATGGCGGAACGAGGACAGCTTCAATAACCGGTTCCTTTGTAGCACTTGTTGATGCACTAAACAGGCTTGTTGAACAGGAAAAGCTGAAAGAAATACCTCTAAACGGATATATCGCTGCAACAAGCGTGGGAGTTAAAGAAGGAGAAGTCATACTTGACCTGAATTACGCTGAGGATTCAACCTGCCAGGTGGATATGAACCTTGTAATGACTGATAAAGGCCAATTTGTTGAAATACAGGGTACAGGTGAAGAAAGCCCCTTCACAAAGGAAGAACTGCAGGAAATGCTGCGTTTGGGTGAAAAGGGAATAAAGGATTTGATTGAAATACAGAAGCAGGCTCTGGGAGACCTCGCTGGCAAGGTAGGTAATATCAGCAATGAAAATGATAGCAGCAACAAATAATAAGCATAAGCTTGAAGAGATAAGGGATATTCTCAGCAGTAAAGGGATAGAAGTGAGTTCTCTCGCCGATGCCGGACTTGATATAGAAATTGAAGAAAACGGGGATACTTTTACAGAAAACGCACTTATAAAAGCAAGGGAAGTGTGCCGTCTCACAGGGCAGGCCTCGATTGCAGACGATTCAGGCCTGGAGGTTGAGGCTTTGAACGGTCAGCCCGGTGTCTTCTCTGCACGGTACTCAGGAACCGAAGGACCGGACAAGGACACAAGAAACAATGAAAAGCTGAAGCTCAAAATGAAGAACATACCAGAATCACAGAGAGGAGCGAGGTTCTGTTCGGTAATTGCCGCAGTCTTTCCTGACGGAAAGGAAATAACCGCAGAGGGTTATGTATATGGTAAGATAGGATATAAGGAGGCGGGCAGCAGCGGCTTTGGCTATGATCCCCTGTTTATCATAGAAGGCATTGGAAAGACAATGGCAGAAATAAGTCCTTGCGAAAAAAACAAAATAAGCCACAGAGCTAATGCGCTGAAAGAGTTTGTAAAAAAATTCGACAAGGAATTTGCAACAAAAAAAGCTTGATTTTGACGCTTTAAGCTACTGCCTTCATATATTATAATATATATGTCGTGAAAAAGATAGATTGCGAAGCATTCTCAGGCGATGGGCTATGGGCTATGGGTTCAGGCCGGACTTCGAAGCCCATCCCTGAAATCCTATTGCCAATTGCCTATTGCCGTGCACGTTAGTGCGCATCCTATGAATTCAATGCAAGATGTTTAGTGCCAAACATATAGAATAGAAGCTATATATTATGTAAATAATATTAAAAGCCGTTTTTATAAAGCACCCATCTGTTAGGCAATAAGTATCTGCTGTATCTCTATACAATAAATTACATGCTAAATTAAGAGCGAAAGCAGTTGACACTTAAAATAAACTTTGTTATAATCTATAAATGTCGGTGATACTTAAAACGGGTCACCAACATATATGCGGGTGTAGTTCAATGGTAGAACTTCAGCCTTCCAAGCTGATCGCGAGGGTTCGATTCCCTTCACCCGCTCCAAACATGCGCCTGTAGCTCAGTTGGATAGAGCAACGGACTTCTA
>JBLNDG010000087.1:0-12298 GCA_050261415.1 Caulobacteraceae bacterium
AAATTCTTCTTCCAGATATTCCAAGCAAATCTTTTCCATTTTTTTAGATACGTTGAAATCACTGCCTTATAAGGCAACATTTTTGCTCAAAAAATTTATACTTTCTTATACAATAAAAAAGGCCTCTATTGAAGCATTTTAACAGTCAAAGAAGCCTTTTATGAAACTCATTGACGGAGCATATCAGATTAAGGTGGAGTATATGCTCCTATTCGTTATAAAAAAGGCTGTAGAACATTAATTCTACAACCATTGTAATTCTTTATTTGTCGAATAAATCCCTGACCAAGCCGATGATTGCTTTTTTCTTATATGGCATGGATGCTCTCTCCTTAAGCCTTTCCTCTATTTCCTTTGAAAGCAGCGATCCTAATTCTTGGAGCAATACATCCCCAGGCAGCCTTCCATCCATCAGCTTCTCAGCCGCTGTTACTCTGACTGCCGTTCTGCCGACAGAACCGAGTCCAAGCCTCGGGTCACGGATTGTGCCTTTATCGTCAAGAGTATACGTTACCGCCAGGCTCAATTTGGAGATGGTAACCTTACTTCTTGAGCCGAGCTTTGCAAAGCCGCTGAAGCCTATATCCTCTTTCATCGGAATGCCGATGCATTCAATAAAAGAATGATTTGCTTCCATGTGTTCTCTACGGTTCTTTAGAAAGTCCTCCAAATTAACTTTATGAGTACTTCCTTGTCTGTCAATATACTTAACCCATGCATCAAGCGCCAGCAATGCAGGGATAGAATCCGCCGCCGGAGAACCGTTTGCTATATTCCCGCCTATTGTTGCCCTGTTTCTGATTTGAGGCGACCCTACCGACCCGGCTGCCTGAGCGAGGCAAAGACCATAATCGCTGACCGGCTTGGATTCCGAAATCTCAGCAAATGTTGTCAGTGCACCGATCAGCAGTTCTGTGCCCTGAAGCCTTATGTACCGCATTTCATTTATACCCGAAAGATCAATCATCAGCTCGCAGCCGTTCAAATGCTTCCTCAAATCCACCAGTAGATCCGTACAACCAGCCAGCATCAAGCATTTACCTTCAGATGATGTCAATGTATCCACCAACTCGGCTATACTTTTGGGAGAACTTACCCGAATCTCTTTCATCCATAACACCTCTTTAAATTATTTCGAACAGTCTGCAACCTCTTTAACTGCCTTCACTATCTGATTGTAACCCGTACATCTGCATAAATTCCCCGAAATAGCCGTACGGATTTCCGTCTCAGTCGGATTGGGGTTCTTCATAAGAAGTGCCTTTGCCGACATCAGCATGCCGGGGGTGCAATACCCGCACTGGACGGCACCGTTTTTTATAAAAGCCTTCTGCAGGAGGTCAAGCTGACCGTCTTCACTCAGAGATTCGACTGTATATATCTCCTTGCCGTCAATCTGCGGCGCCAACACCATGCAAGAGCAAACCGCCACACCGTCGAAAATAACCGTGCAGGAACCGCATTCCCCCTCGCCGCAGCCTTCCTTTGTGCCTGTCAATCCCAGTTTTTCACGCAAAACATCGATTAGCCTGAAGATCGGGTCTATCTCCTCAATATAGCTTCTACCGTTTACCTTGAAAGCAATTTTCATGGTTTCACCTCCATTAGCCTGCTCTTTTCTGCTTCGTACATTTCCTCTTCAGACAGAGCCTCAATAATCTTTTCCGGTGTCAACGGAAGGCTGCACAACGTCAATCCCAAGGCATCGTTCACTGCATTTACAACAGCCCCTGCCACAGGTATAACGGCAATTTCACCCAAGCTCTTAGCGCCAAAGGGACCATCATCCTCTCCGAATTCTAAAAACCTGCATTTCACATCCGGCATGTCCGGTGCATTGATTATGGTATACTTTGCAAAACTGCTGTTTGTGGGCTTTCCCTTCTTATCAAACTTTATTTCTTCGCAAAGTGCAAACCCGATTCCCATCTGGACGCCTCCAACTACCTGTCCCTCAACTGTACCGGCATTTATGACCTGTCCGATATCATGAACGGCCAGATAGTCGGTAACCTTCACCATGCCTGTATAGGTATCCACCACTACTTCTGCAAAATGAGCGCCATAGGAACCCGGATTTGAAACATTGTTGTAATTCTCGGTCACAATAAGCTCCTGCTGGTGCTTCACCTGCGCCATTACCCCTATATCTCTGTAGCTCAGCTTTTTCTCTTCGTTGCCAAGCATCCATACAAAACCATTCTGATGAACCAGATATGCTCTTGAGGTATTGAGAATGGCAGCTGCTTGCTCCAGTATCCTTTCCAGAAGCTTTTCAGCCGCCTTCAATGCACATTTTCCCGCTACATAGGTTACCCTGCTGGAGAAAGTGCCCACGTCATAAGGACTTCTTCCGGTGTCGGCTTCCAATACCGTTATTCTCGCTGGATCGACCTGCAGAACCTCTGCTGCGATCTGTGCCAGGCTTATTAAAGTACCGCAGCCCTGTTCATGGGTTCCGGTATTCAGGATAAAGCTGCCGTCCTCGTTCATTTTCAGCGTCATTGTGCTTAGGTCCTGAAGCTTTCCGTAGAAACCGTTCACATGCCCGGCACATGCCAAGCCGACGCCTTTCCGGTACCGCCCTTGACCTTTCGCTTCTCTTTTTCGTTCATACCAGTTAAAAATTTTTGTACCCTCTGCAAGACATTCACGTATTCTTGCATTCCCAAGAGATATTTTTGTGCTATTCTCCATGTCGTAGGGATAAACCAGGTTTTTTAACCGAAAGTCTGCAGGATCCATCCCCAGTGACTTTGAAATCCTGTCAAAATGAACTTCTATTGCCGTACATATTTGCGGACCTCCCCAGCCTCTGCAGCCGCCGGAGATCGGAGTATTGGTCAGGACGCTTCTCACTTTGTAATTAAGATTAGGAATTCTATATACCCGGAAAGCCTTTTTACCCATAGCAATAGATAAGTCATTGGTATTTCCGACATAAGCACCGGCATCTGCCATAGCGGTTATACTGCAACCCAGGATCCTGCCGTCCCTCGCTATCCCCGTCTCTATGGCAATATCCGTTGCGGTCCTGGTAACAGTGCTTAAGATGGTTTCTCTCCTGTTGTAGCAAAGCTTGACAGGTCTTTTTACCGTCATTGCCATGTAAGCTGCCAGAGGTTCGAGAATGGTCTGCTGCTTCGCTCCAAAGGATCCGCCCGTAATCGTTTTAACAACCCTTACTTTGTTATAGGAAAGCTTCAATAGATCTGCAACAAGCGATCTCACGCCAAAGACGCTCTGGCACGGTGTCCATATGGTCAGGTATCCCAATCTGTCATAATCAGCAACACAAATATGGGTTTCCATTGCCGCATGGTGCACCTTCTGCGTCTTTATCCTATCGTGAAAGACCATTTCTGCAGCAGCTACAGCACTTTTGGCATCACCGAAATTCAGTTCCGACTCTTTCAGCAGATTCCCACCCGGGTGGATTTCATTCTCCTTGTCCTCTAAAGCCTGATTCATATTTGTCAGTGGCTTAAGTTCTTCATATTCTATATCAATGAGAGCCGCGGCTTCTTCAGCAATTTCCCTGGTTTCCGCTACAACTGCAGCGACCCGGTCCCCCACAAAACGCACTTTGTCGTTAAACAACCGTTCATCCTTCGGTACGGCCTGATCCACAAAAAAAGCATAATTATTATAGCGGTCCTTTGGTGTATTCTCATGGGTGAATACTGCCACAACCCCCGGCAAAGCCTTTGCCTTTTCTGCATTAATGGAAATGATTCTGCCATGGGCGATTTCGCTGAAGACAAGCTTCGCATACAGCATACCGGGCATTTTCATATCACCCGCATACTTCTGTTCGCCTGTCACTTTTAGCTCAGCATCCTGTATAGGGAAAACTTTCCCAATATATTGATAGGACGGCTTCATAATATACCTCCTTTAATTATTAAAAAATACCATTACAAAGTCTTTCCTAATGCTACCAATTCATTAGAGATCGAATTAATTTCTTCTATAGAAGCATTTATCTCTTCAGTTGCAGCTGCTTGCTGCTGTGCACTCATACTGTTTTTTTCTATTTCATTAACTATCTTTTTTACCGCATCGTCCGATTTAACGAGAATCCTGTTTATTTTATTGATTGCTTCACTACTGCTTGTTGATAACTTTCTGATTTCCTCTGCTACTACACTGAAGCCTCTCCCATACTCACCGGCCCTTGCAGCTTCAATAGCAGCGTTTAATCCCAACATATTTGTCTGATTTGCTATTTCTTTTATAAAAACAAGCACCTTGTCTGTTTCCTTCGTGCTGGCAAGCGCTTCTTTTGCGGATTCAACCATTTCAGCCTGTGACATTGCAATTTCTTGTGCGTTTGAAGAAATGTCCACAATACCCTTCGAAATCTCATCCAGAGAAGATGATAAATTCTCTGCCACTCCAATTACTTTATTTCTTGTCTCTATATCTTTAGATATAGAAATTGCGCCAATAACATTACCGTCATTGTCCATTATAGGCGTTGCCGTCGATTTGAAAGCGATACCGTATACCTCCTTTGGAATCACCTCACTAATGCTTCTTTTCTGTTCCATGCATTTTCTCAGCATTGACACCTGTGGCAGAGGTGTTCCCGGCTTTGTATGCGAATTCAAGGTTTTACCGGGATTATAGCTTAAGAATTTTTCCGTATCACTTACCATTGTAGCTACATCCTCGCCTATAAGATCTTTAATGATAGCAGCATATTGCATTAACATATCCAATGAATGGATTTGCTCAATACTTAACATATATCCACTCTCCCCCAAATTTAACATAGCAGTAATTTACAAGGTAATAACAGATACCAGTATTTATATAATACTGGTATTGTTATACCTTATATTTTTTTAATCCTGATATATGAACTACATTATGCCCAGCCTATAAAAGTAGCAATAACAAGGAACGCTGCTGCAATAGCCCATGTAATAAGTAAAAACGGCATGATAAATTTCAACCATTTATTAAACGGCACTTTGCCAATCGAAAGAAATGCGATTGTAACTGCAGTTGTTGGGAAACAAAGGTTTGACAATCCGTCTCCAAACTGAAAAGCAAGTATTGCAACCTGCCTTTTAATTTCCAGTACATCAGCCAGAGGAATCATAATAGGCATTGTCACCATAGCAAGTCCACTGCCGGAAGGTATAAAAAAGTTTAATATGGACTGGACAACAAACATTCCTATTGCAGAGACTGCTGTCGGCAAGCTTTGAAGAGGAATTGAGAAAAAGTATACCAAGGTATCCCCTATATGCGAAGTGTCCATAATAACCTGTATTGCTCTTGCAAGTCCGACAGCCATGGCAGCCATAAGTATTTCCTTGCCGCCTTCTATAAACTCATCTGCAATTTTCCCGCCGTTGAAGCCTGCAATCAAACCAGCTGCAATACCACCTACAATATATATTGCAGACATCTGCACCAAGCCCCATTTCCAGTTATAGGTTCCGTAAAGTATTGTTCCTATAGTAGCAGCCAGCGTGAGCAGAACGATTTTATGCTTAGTCGTGAAAACTTCCATATTATTGATGTCGTATGTATCAAATTCACTTATATCAATATTTTCTACTATGCTTTTCCTTTTTCCGCTTTTTACATCGTTGGCATATTTAAGTATATACATTATAGATACTGTTACTAATACAATAAGAAGAACAAACCTGAGCATAAACCCTGAAAACATGGGAAGCTGCCCAATTGATTGTCCTATACCGACAGTCCATGGATTAGTAGGACCGGCCGTCCACCCGACTACAACCCCAACTAATGCTAAGGAAACACCCACAATCGCATCATAACCGAGAGCAAGGGCTATAGCTAGGCAGATGGGGGCAAAGGGTATAGTCGCTTCAAACATTGATGGGAATGCACCTATCAATGCAAAGAAAATGATTATGAACGAGAGTACCCATGAACCTTTTTCTTTTCCGAACATTCTTATCAAACTGGACAAGGCTCCTCTTATTGCTCCGGTGCTGTCAAATACACGGATGGAGCCTCCAATCAGAATGATCATAAAAATAAGTGCCGATGCTGCCTGCATTCCGTTTGGAATAGCTGAAAAGAACTGAATAAAAGTCACTGGGGAAGATTCAATCTGATGGTAACTGCCTGCTTTTGTCACGGTTTTACCTGCAATTTCTACTTTGTCATAAGCTCCTGCAGGTATAAAGTAAGTTGAAACAGCTACTAAAACCAGAATAAAAAACAAAATGACGAATCCATTAGGAAAATTCTCAATGAAGCTAAATTTTTTCTTTCCCTCTTGCTTTACCACAGCATTCATAATGCCATCTCCTTTTATTTATTCAGAAGTCAGAATAATGTGTACACATACTCCCATGTAATTATAATTATAAAAATAAAAAATGACACAGTAAGATATAAACTGTGTCATTTTTGTGACAATAGAGGAAGTGTGAATATGAACTTGCTTCCCTGTGTATATTTTGAGATGGCGTAAATCCTTCCGCCATGAGTTTCGATGATGCTTCTGGCTAAAGCCAGCCCAATGCCGTAGCCTTTTACTTCCCTGTCCTTCGTGCGGTAAAACATTTCAAAAACCTTTTCAATGTCTTCATCCCGTATGCCGATTCCTTCATCTTTTACACTAAATTCAATTTCATCAGGCAGTTGAGTTATAGTTATCTGAACCATGCTGCCTTTATCAGAATACTTGATGGCATTAGTAATAAGATTGTTCCATACGCGTATCAGCTTGATTTTGTCTCCTGCCAGGCTGCCCCCCTTGATGGAAAGGCTTCCTTCAAAGTGTCTGTCGGAATTTTCAATTTGTCTCTTTGCGTTATCAAGAAGTAAGTTTGAAAAATCAGAGATATCAAGTATTTCAGGCTCAAGAATCAAAAACTTTTTGATATCATACAGGCTATCCAGTATATCCTCGGTGATTTCTTCAATCTGTTCTGCCCGGGTATTGATACCGCATAAATACTCGTTTATTTTATCGGGATCCTTCGCAACACCCATTTGTATCCCTGTTGTATATCCTTTGATCAATGTTAAAGGTGTTTTTAAATCATGGGAGAGCTGAGTTATAAAATCTGTCACACCGGAGGAGATTTCCTCAATTGTATTTGTAAGGTTTTTAGCATAATTATGAAGACTCTGGCTTTCCTTATGGATATTCTTAATCATATCCGATAAACTGTACTTCATGTTGTTCAGGGCTTCACTCAAGGTCCCCAATTCATCTCCGGATGTGATTTCCACCGGCTCCGTCAAATCACCTTCAGATAACCTTTGTACGCTCAAAATCATTTTTTCTATCGGGCGGGACATTTTCCGCCCCCAATAGGCACCGAATAAAATCATCAAGCTTAAGATGATACCTAAAATACTTAACAGATAAACGATCATTTCATGAGCCGGGGTCAGAAACTCCGCTTCAGGCGCTGTAAGCAGCAGTTTCCAACCACAAGCTTCAATAGGAACGGAAACCAACAGATACTTTTTATTCTGTAATGTTATGGTTTCTACCGTCGGATAAGGCCGTTGAATATCCGTAAGTGTTCCGGGACTAACACCGAAAGCCGTTTCAAGAGGCTGCAAAATATATTTCTTATCAGGATGAGCAATTATCATTCCATTCCCATCCAACAAAATCCCGAATCCGGTTTCACCGTACGAAATACTTTTTACCTGCTGCGTAATTTGGCTGATCGGAATATTTGCAGCCAATACGCCTTCAGCTCCGTGAAGCCTTATAGGAAGGGCAATTGACGTTACCAGACTTTTTTTATTTTTATCCATATATACCGGTGTAAAAACCGTATCATTGGCTGTTACTGCCAGCTGATACCATGGTCTTTGTGCCGCATTATACGCTGCTTCGGGTATCCAGCCCTTTGCATCCAGCATCTTGCCGTTTTCAAAGCCGATAAATACACTATAGAAAAGGGGATCGGCTTGAGCTGCATCGTGCAGCATGCTCTGTATCAGCTTCTCATCATATGACTCCTGGGCAGAAATATGTACGGCCGTTCGCTTCAAAGATGCTATTTTTTCCTTAGCCCACCCTTGAATTACTTCAGCATTGTATTGGGCGGATTTCATTCCAAGCTCAGCGGCTTGCCTATAGATTACACTCCGGAATATCAGGTAGCTGGTCACGCCAATAAATACTGCGGTCAGTATGGTAACCAGAAATAAGGCAATAGTGATTTTTGTTCGGATCTTTCCGAATTTCATGATGTTCTTCCTTCAAAAACATATCCGACACCCCATATAGTCTGAATATACTCCGGATTGTCGGGATCCTTTTCAATTTTTCTTCTCAACCGCTTTATATTGGTGGTTACCACATTGTAATCATAGACACTGCTGCCCCATATCTTGTTCAATATCTGTTCCTTTGTCATTACCAGTCCGGCATTTTGGACCAGATATAAAAACAACTCAAACTCTTTGTATGTAAGAGAAACCGGTATGCCATCCTTCAAAACCCTGTAATGTCGTGGATAGATTACCAAGGAACCAAAGCGAACCGTTTCATCATGTTCGTCTACAGTTCTCCCATTATAGTCGGCATACCTTCTGATATTGGCCTTTACCCTTGCGACCAGTTCGATCGGATCGAAAGGCTTTGTTATGTAATCATCACTGCCTATGCCTAACCCTAATACTTTATCGCTCTGGGAAGCTTTAGCTGTAAGAAAAATCACGGGTATATTGGTCATTTCCCGTATTCTCTTGCATGTATCGATACCTGATATACCCTCCATACTGATATCCAGAATCACGAGCTTGATGGTTTCATCCAATTTTGCCAATGCTTCTTCTCCGCTGTAAGCTTCAACTACTTCAATAGCATTAATTTGCAGGAAATCCTTAATGAGTCGGACTATATCCTTTTCATCATCTACAACCAGCACTTTATCCATCGTTTTCCCCTCCGGTATATTTGTCTGTTGTCAGTGTTATATTTTGAAAGACCGGACGCCTTTTTCCAGTTGAGCTGCAATTTCATCAATTTGTCCGGCTATATCATAAACCTCTTCAGTTCCGGCAATATGTTTCTCTTTTCTTTTAAAAGCTTCATTACCAATTGTTTTTCCAGTATCATCCTTCAAGTTGACTTCATTACCCTTTGTTAGGCTTTCTATATCGGCAATCCTCTCAGCATCGTCCAATGCTTTTTTCAGAGATACTGAGAATTTTTTCCCCATCAAGCAGCTTATAAATATTATCAATCCCATCAAAAATGTGATAGCGGCAATAAGCCGGCCGGCCATTTTCTTGGCAGGTCCCTGAAATTCTTCAATAGGAGCCAGTAACAGCAGCACCCAGTCGTTAGATTGAATTGGCACATGAACTAACAATTCTTCCTTTTTTCCTGATCGAATAAGGGTTGTCCCTTTTATTGTATTCCTGATATTCTCCTGTATATTTATATTCAGATCCTTTTGATCCTCTTCCAGGGGCTTCATTTCATTATTTCCTTCAGGATGTACCAATATAATACCATCACCATCCACTAGAATGCCGTATCCGGTTTTCCCGAAACGAATGCCCTGTATCTGCTTTCTTATAGTATCGAATGGAATATTGGCAGCTAGAACCGCATTCATGCCTTGCGCATGTAATGGTATGGCGATTGCCTTCACCCGTGTATTTTTCTTTTTGTCAATATAAGCGGAAGTAAAAATGATACGGTTTGCATCAATAGCTTCCCGATACCAAGGTCTCTCTACTGTATTATAATCTGCCGGGGGTACCCATCCATTAGCATCCATTAGCCTTCCATTTTCGAAGCCTATAAAGAAGCTGTAGAAGGAAGGATCAGCTTTTGCTGCATTCTCAAGGATTTTTTGTATGTATGCTTCATCATTGGACTCTCCATTTTCTATCTGCACAGCTACGCTTTCCAAAAGAGTTAGTTTTTCTTTAAGCCAGCTGTCTATTTCTTTTGCCTCAAGTTCTGCACAAGCTGTACCTAAGGAAGAGGCATGCTCCAACAAAATGCTGTTCACTGTCCGATATGATATGAATAAGGCGAGAGATACCGATACACATACAAATATTAAATGGATCATCAAAATTTTAAGGCCGATTTTTTTCATAATCGTCACATTCCTTTTGGGTTATAGCGGTTAAAATCTCATCAACTTGACGGATATTAACCGTTAAATATGCTTAATTCAAACTTTCGAGTGATTCCATCTGTTTTCATTCAATGTCCACCTGTTCTACATTTTTCTACATATTTCTAGTTTAGCACAGCATATTTTTGTTTGTAAACATTCGTTTTTTTCCCATATATGGCATTAACCACTCTAAAGGATGCGACATTCAGAGTATCATTTTGTTACGCTGCTGTGTGTAACAAAATGTAAGCATGGATTGCTTAAGCAGATTAATCTATGGAACGAATGCTTATAACTTTATTAAAAAAATTCTGCTTACCATCTTCCCTCTCTAATGTAAAATCCTCATACAAAGTCTATAATTATAGTATCTTCGTATATACTACATACCAAAAAGCACATCAACTGATATTCTTTCGGCTTATAGCAGGTCATTATCTTTTATTTGCCAGTAAATCCGTCATTCTTCCCTGTTCAGTTATTATTTGGCATAACCCTTGCGATATAAATGCTGCAAAAGGCCATCCTGTAGGTGCAACAGGGGTGTCCATGCATGTACTCATAACAAGGCAGCTTTTAGCAAAGGCAATAAGCCTTCAGGCAGACGGTGCTTCAACAGGGCTTACGCTGAACATAGGAGGAAGCGGCGGCACAAACGTTGTATCCGTATTACAAAGAGTAAAATAAAAGGTCAAGGTATCTATTGCCAGACAGTTGACCGGTAAGGCAGCTGACCTGAAAATTAAATAAAGTTACCGATTGTAAGGGGGATTATAATATGCTGTATAAAAACTGGGATTGGGTAGGGGATCAGATCGGTCACAGGGCAAGACTGACCCCGGACAGGGAGGCCATATCCGACCTTGATACGGGAGTACATTATACTTACAAAGATCTGAACGATAGAGCAAACAGACTGGCAAACTATATGGCGGAAAAATACAGGGTCAAAAATGGAGACAGAGTTGCCTTCATAGCAAGAAACCGTATCGAGATGTTTGATGGCATTTTTGCATGCGGCAAGCTGGGAGTAATATTCGTACCCTATAACTTAAGGCTTTCGTCGGATGAACTTATACACCTTATTAATAACGAAGAACCAAAGGTACTGTTCTATGAAGATATTTTGCTTCCCGTAGTTGAAACGCTTAAACAGAATTTAAGCATACTTGAAAACTATGTAATCATCCCAAATTTCGGGAGTGAATATACCGACTTGAAATACGGTGAAATAATGAAATACGGGAATAGCAGCCAGGTAAGGTGTGATGAACTCGACCTCGAAGATATCTATCTTTTGATTCACACCGGAGGCACAACGGGCTTTCCCAAGGGAGCAATGATTTCACACAGGGCAGTCCTATATAACGCTTTGAACAACATTATTGACTGGAACCTTGGATCATGCGACCGTGTACATGTCATACTGCCGCTCTTTCATACAGGCGGCTGGAATATACTCACACTTGCTCTCCTGCAGGTTGGCGGACTTTTAATGATAAACAAAACCTTCGACCCTAAACTTGCTCTGAAAGTAATAAATGACTATAAACCCACTTATATATTCGGCGCAGCCACAATCTTCAGAATGATGTATGAACAGCCGGATTTTGACAGCACTGACTGGTCTTCAGTAAAGTGGGTGATGTCAGGTGCTGCACCTACTCCAATACAAGTAATGGAGAAGTTCTGGCAGAAGGGAATTAAAATATGTACGGGATACGGACTAACAGAAGGCGGGCCTATGAATCTGGGAACACCTGTAGATTTCATGACAATAGAAAGCCTTAGGGAAAAGCACGCTGCGGTAGGCAAACCTTTCCATTTCACGGTAGCGAAAATAGTTGACGATAAAGGCAATGAAGCCGGGATTGAAGAAACAGGAGAGCTCATATTCACAGGGCCGCAAATATTTTCAGGATATTGGCGGAACGAGGAGGAGACTAAAAAGACACTGAAGGATGGTTGGGTATACACCGGAGATATGGCAAAAAAGGACAAGGACGGCTTCCATTATATAGTCGGAAGAAAAAAGAATATGTATATAAGCGGTGGAGAAAACGTATTCCCCCCTGAGGTGGAAAAGGTACTCTATGAAATACCCGAAGTGCATGAATGCTGTGTAATCGGTGTGCCGGATGAAAAATGGGGAGAGGTTGGCAAGGCTGTAATCGCGCTAAAACCGGGCA
>JBLNDG010000088.1:0-7020 GCA_050261415.1 Caulobacteraceae bacterium
TAACTTTTAGTAAAATACAATGAAATAATTGGGAATTTGTCTGTTCATAACTGCATTTCGTCCGATAAAACATACAGTTTATATTGCATAAATGCTACAAAACCGAGTATTACCAACGAACCGACAAAAATATGCGTTTTTCCCATTAATATATATAAATACTAATTTATGGTATAATAGGGACATAATTTTCAAGGGAAGTGATAACGATGAATCCCGGATTTAAGCCCAATACGCATTTAAAATCCATTTACAGATTCATATTGTGGTTTAACGGAGTCTTCCTGGTTACAGCCTTTGGAATTTTTGTATCCATGCCCGAATATTCAGGTACAGGCGGCACAGAGCATTATACCGGCTTATACAGGGGGTTTAGGCTATATCTCAACAAAATACTCACCTTCCAGCTTTCAACAATTGCCGCTATTGCCCTGGGGCTTGCGCTGATTTCTTTTGTTGTCTGGGTTCTCCTATACTATTCAGATAGGACGGAAAAGCTCTTAAACAGGATAACCGAACTTGAAAGTGAGAGGCTGCAGCTTTCCGCGCACATAACCAGCCTTGCATACGCCAATACGAACAGAAATGAAAAAGATAAGATAGTCGATATAATGGAAACCTTTTTATCCAATTATAACGATATAATCTCCATACAGCTCTATGAATACAATGAAGCCAAAATCAGCAGGAACATTCATTATGAAATAAAGCCTACGCCTTACTATTATACCAGCTCAGCAAGTGTAGCAAATCTTGTACATGAGAAATATATTATACCAGAAAGATTATTAATTCAGTATAAAAAAGTCCGGGAGATGTATAAGGAAGGTCATTACGACATATTGGAAAAGTATATAAAGAGTCTTATCGAACAGTTGAAGAAAAAGGAACAGACAAGACACATCACTGAGGATGCAATTAACAAGTATGTACTGCTCACCCTTGCACTGCAGCTGGATTTTGATGAGCTGTCCTTTAAGATATCCGAGCTTAACCCCGAATTTCAGGATACACTCAACAGAGCCAAAAGAACAGGATTTTTGAGGGGAATCATCGAGAGCAATTACTATAAATTCTGCCATCTCGGCGACAGCATGAAAGGCAGGAGGATTTACATCACCAAATGCTTTTCCCTGGAAAGCAAACCCCATATGTTCGTTATAGTACTTCATCCTGATGTAATAAACAGGGAGGATTACTCAGATTATATAGATTATATAGGTGAGAAATTTTACGATATACTTTCAAAGGAATTAAATATCGTATATAATAAATGTAAATAATTGGAGGTGTTGTTGTGGAACAAATTAGGAAAACCATAATAACCGTCAAAGATACAAGGTCTGTTGAAGAAAAAGTAGCATCCCTGAGAGATCTGGGTGTAGAAATATCAGTAAAAGATAAGAACGATAAATATGAAAATGGGTATATAATGGGAAAAATGAAAGACCGCTGCCCGGATTTGGAGATTATATAAAACCCCGCCAATAAATTGACGGGGTTTTTCCTTACTAGTGGACATTCTACGTAGTAGAATCAGTCAAAAGTGAGGAGGTTCGATGCCTCTGAACTTTTATTGCCTCAGTGCAGCTCCTACCTGGTTCACCAGTGAGTTGACTATCTTGTTGTGTACTCTTGTTATGTCCTCTTCGGAAAGTGTCTTTTCGTCAGATCTGTATACTATTGAATATGCCATACTCTTGTAGCCGTCAGGTATCTGGCTTCCTCTGTAAATGTCGAACAGCTTAACCTCTTCTATCAGCTTTCCACCCTTGTTCCTTATTATTTCTTCCACCTGGCCTGCTGTAATCTCTTCTGTCACCACTACCGCAATATCCCTCTCCACAGACGGATACTTCGGCAGCTGCTTGTATTTCACGTCCAGGTTGCTCTGCTCGATTATATCTTCAAAATTCAACTCTGCAATATAAGCGCGGACAGGTATGTCATATTTGTCAAGCACGTCAGGATGTACTTCTCCAAGATAACCGGCCCTTTTATTATTTATTAAAAGCTCTGCAGTTCTCCCCGGATGCATGCTGTCGTTATTGGAAGACAATATTCTGTACTTGTCTATGTTCAGTTCTTCCATCAGATTCTCAATAACACCTTTGAGATCGAAGAAATCAATATCCCCATACATCCCAATGGTAAGCATTTCCCGTTCCTCCGCCAGGTCTTCAAGCGGCAGCTTATCCGAAAAGTATACCCTTGATAATTCAAAGAACTTACCTTCTGCTATCTTCTTATTATAGTTCCTTGATATTACATCCAGCATATTCGGGATCATAGTTGTTCTCATAATGCTCTGGTCTTCCCCGAGTGGATTTACAAGCTTAATTGCATTTCTTAACGGATTCTCCGCTTTTAAGTTTATCTTGTTGTATACTCCGGGGCTGACAAAGGAGTAAGTAAGCACTTCATAAAGCCCTTGAGCTGCCATGTTGTTCTTTGTGATACCCCTTATCTTCTGCCTGTAATTTTTTCCACCCTGGGTAAATGTTGTGTCCATAAGCGTAGAAGGTATATTGTCATATCCGTATAGTCTTGCTATCTCTTCAATAAGGTCGGCTTCTCCCTCTACATCATCCCTGAAAGTCGGTATTGTAACCTCCAGGTCCCCCTTCTTCTCAACCTTGAATTCCAAAGTTTCGAGGTATCTGATTGCTGCTTCCTCCGATACATCCGCACCAAGAAAATCTCTTACCCTTTTCATTCTAAGGTTCAGCTTTCTTGCCTTTTTGGGTTCAGGATACAAATCTATACTTCCACCTACTACTTCACCGGCGCCTATTTGCTCTACAAGGCTGCAGGCCCTGTCCAGCGCCATTGATATCAGTTCTGCATCTATACCCTTTTCGTATCTTGATGATGCTTCTGAACGTAGTCCGAGTTTTTTGGAAGTAAGCCTTATATTTACCGGATTGAAATTTGCACATTCAAACACTATTATACTTGTATCGCTTTCTATTTCACTGCCGTAGCCCCCCATAACGCCTGCAATACCGCTGGGCTTTTTGCCGTCTGCTATAACAAGCATTGACTCGTCGAGCTTTCGATCCACTTCATCAAGGGTTTTAATGGTTTCTCCAGGCATTGCGTTCCTTACTATTATTTTTTTACCTTCAAGGGTTCTGTAGTCATAGGCATGCATCGGCTGCCCAAGCTCCAGCATAACGTAGTTCGTTATGTCAACGATATTGCTTATAGGCCTTACACCGGCTTTTGCAAGTCTCTCCTGCATCCAGGCCGGAGAATCCTTAATTACTACATTCTTCACTACTTTAGCTGCAAACCTGGGACACAGTTCGCTGTTCTTTACCTCAATATCAATGTAATCCTTTATATCCTCGCTGTTATTTTTATATGTCGTAGCAGGATAAACCAGCTTTTCACCGAAGGTAGCAGCTGCTTCTCTTGCTATCCCCAGTACACTTAAGCAATCAGGCCTGTTGTTTGTTATCTCAAACTCTATTACTGCATCGTTAAGCCCCAGTACCTCTTTTATGTCCTTGCCAAGAGGGTACTCCTTATCAAGGATATATATGCCGTCCAACATATCCTCCGGCAGGTTTTCAAGATCCAAGCCGAGCTCTTGTGCAGAACACATCATTCCATTGGATTCCACACCTCTGAGCTTTCCTTTTTTAATTTTCACTCCACCGGGAAGTGTGGAACCGTTTTTTGCAACGGGAATATATTGCCCTTCTCTTACATTTGTAGCTCCGGTCACAATCTGTATTATTTCATTCCCTACGTCAACCTGTCCTACAACAAGTTTATCCGCATCCGGATGTCTTTCAATTTTCAATATCTTGCCTACTACTACATTTTCAATCTCTTTTCCAAGTTCTTCAACCCGCTCAACCTTTGACCCGGACATAGTCATTCCATCTGCAAAAGCCTTTGCGTTGTGTTTTATATCAACATAATCCTTAAGCCATTTAATTGGTACCAGCATAATTTGAATCCCCTTTCCTGTTTATTAGCACGTTCCCTCAGTTTTAGAACTGATCCAGGAACCTCTTGTCATTTTCAAAGAATAATCTTAGGTCATCCACTCCATATTTCAGAAGGGCAATTCTATCAAGCCCCATTCCGAAAGCAAAGCCTGAATATACCTCGGGATCTATGCCGCAGTTTCTGAGTACGTTCGGATGCACCATACCGGAGCCAAGAATCTCGATCCAGCCTTCATTCTTGCAGATTCTGCAGCCTGCCCCCTTGCAGGCGAAGCAAGTGCAATCCATCTCCGCACTGGGCTCTGTAAATGGGAAGTGGTGAGGTCTGAACCTGGTCTTTGTATTCTCCCCGAACAGCCTCTTGGCGAACACATCCAAAGTTCCTTTAAGGTTCGCCATTGTTATTCCCTTATCTACAACCAATCCCTCAATCTGGTGGAACATAGGCGAATGGGTCGCATCTATTTCATCGCTTCTGTATACTTTGCCGGGCACCAGCACTCTAATCGGAGGCCCCTGTTTTTCCATTGTCCTTACCTGCATCGGCGAAGTCTGAGTCCTCAAAAGTATTTCCTCTGTGATATAGAAGGTATCCTGAATATCCCTTGCAGGATGGTATTTGCTGTGATTCAGCATATCAAAGTTGTAATATGCTTTCTCAATTTCCGGCCCTTCTACAATACTAAAGCCCATGCCTACGAATATATCGATTATATCGTCCAAAGTCTTTGTAATAGGATGCTTGTTTCCAAGAGGCTCTTTCCTTGACGGCATAGTTACATCAATGAATTCACTCATCAGCCTGTTTTCCAGGTCCCTTCTCTTCAGGCAGTATGCGGTCTCTTCCAGCTTTTCATTTATATAGTCCCTTATTTCGTTGGCAAGCTGCCCTATGACAGGCCTTTCTTCAGGAGTTAATGCCCCCATACCTCTCAATACCTGTGTGAGCTCTCCCTTTTTGCCAAGATACTTGATTCTGAGTTCTTCCAGCTGTTGAAGCGATTGAACTCCTTCCAACTCGGCTACTGATTGATTTTTTATCTTTTCCAGTTTCTCCTTCATAATAGATGCTCCTTTCTGCACTGATATATATAAATATAATTTCCAAAATTAACAAAAATTAAAAAAACCTTCATTCCCCCAAAAAGGGACGAAGGTAATCCGCGGTGCCACCCTGATTGTTTGCAGAATATGCAAACCTCTCAAAATATAACGGTATGTGCCGTCAAAGCCTACTTGAATTCAGCCTTGAATCTCCGGAGTGAACTTCAATTGTTCCCCGGCTAGTGCACTTTCAGCCAATGGCGCCACTTCTCTTTGAAGCTGTAAACAATTTACTCTCTCCATCAAGGATTATTGTAATATTAACTTTTTATAGAGTAAGTATGCTTTGATGGATCCTGTTGCCTGAAATAGTGGCCATAGAAAACCGGCATTCAGCATACGAATCTACCCCTTATTCAATCTTAATTGATTATAACACATGGCCTTTCAGTTTTCAACAAAATCAACTTTTTTGTCATTTCAAAACGCTGCATGCAAATTCTTTATTAAATTCCGCATTTTCATTGTTTTTTATACCCAAATTCTATGTATAAATTTCTATTATTGTACAATAACCCTATGTTAGTTATAATATTTTTATGGGGGTGAGACCATGCTGGATAGGCGCAAAGGCCCTGACACCCTTGTTAAATGGGTAAAATGGTCAGGCATAGTATCCTGGATATTTGTAGCTTTGATACTATTTATAACCTTAATAGCAAAACCCGGCTTTGAATCCTATATGGACAAGTCCTTCCACATAAGTCTGGCAAACACGTGGGATACAAACCTCATGCAGTTTGTCCTTGTACTGCTTGTGTTGCTATTCTTCTTCTGCATGATTTCCATAATAATTAATCTTCTAAGATGCAGGAGAAAAACCGACAGATTCAACAAAACCCTGATAATCAATGCAGTTGCAGCCTTTATCGGAATCCTGTTATACCTTGTTTTCTTTTTCTTATAATATAATACGGAATATTTTAGCATATGTTTATATACTATCTAAAAAAACAGCACCCTGAAATTTACAGGATGCTGTTTTTTATACTTTTACCCAATACAGGCTGCAGTCATTCTTCCTGTCCATAAAGCCATATTCTATGAGATACCTCCGGATTGTTGCATAATCATGGTATATTCTCATAAGTATTTCGTTTACTTCCTTCTCAGTGTACTTCCGGTTAAGATCAAATCTTCTTACAATATGCCTTAACACGGATATTTTGCTTTTTTCCCTGACAGGCATATCAGAGAGCGGGCCTTCCAGGCCTTCCTTAAAGAATTTTATCAAAGTCTGCTCATTCTCCTCTTCAGTAATTGCGTAACGCTCGTCAACCATTGTAGCAGACCTGTGAAGGTTGATGAAATTCTGCTTTTTTGCAGATTTCTCGTTCAGAAGCTCCATAATTGAAAGGAATACCTTTGCCTGCTTTTCCTTCTCCCTGAGGGTAAACCTGTGGTTTCTGATAGTTGAAGTGCTTCCTACATCCGTTTTTTTTACAATTTCATTATCGCTGAACCCCTGATAAAACATGTTCAGCAGGTTTTTCTGATGCTCTGTAAGCCCTGTAAATTTCTTATCCAGATTCAGCAGGTATTCGAACATCGATGAGTGTTCCTTTTCAATATGCACTTTTGTATATTTCTCTGCTTCATAGAATATATTATTGTCCTGATAAATTATTCCTTTGAAAAAACTGGCCCCGCACACCAAGCATATATACTCGCTGGTGTCAGACCTATATACATAACCCCTCTTTACTTCTTCCAAGGTCGCGTTCCAAAAAACCTCCGGTAAATCATTCATGTGATATTCACTCCTAATGTTTGATTTATATATAAACATAATAGTATTATGTTTGGTTTTTGTCAAGAATATTCTTAAAAGATGATAGCGTCAATTTACTGTAGGGAAAAGAAGAATAAACAACATCCTAGAATTGAGGAGATGTAATTATCCCGGTCACGCCCTTGACAACAAGCATCCCCCATATGATTTGTCAGCCTAGCA
>JBLNDG010000089.1:0-7105 GCA_050261415.1 Caulobacteraceae bacterium
TCATCCATTCTCTTTTCCAGAGCCTCTAGCCTTTCTTCTCTCTGGCTGCCTCCTATTATTTCACCGACTCCGGGAACCAAGAGATCCATAGCTGCTACAGTTTTCTGGTCATCGTTCATTCTCATGTAGAATGCCTTTATATCCTTTGGATAATCTATTACAAACAAAGGTCTCTTAAAAATCTGCTCAGTTAAATACCTTTCGTGTTCAGTCTGAAGGTCGATTCCCCATTCTACAGGATATTCGAATTTTACACCGGAATTTTTGAGCTTTTCTACAGCTTCAGTATAAGTAATGCAGCCAAAGTCGGAGTTAACTATATTATTAAGCCTGTCAAGGAGAGTATTGTCAATAAACTTATTGAAGAATTCCATTTCCTCAGGGGCATTTTCAAGAACATAATTGATTATATATTTCACCATATCTTCTGCAAGCTTCATATTATCCTGAAGTTCAGCGAACGCTATTTCGGGCTCAATCATCCAGAATTCAGCCGCATGCCTTGCAGTGTTTGAGTTTTCAGCTCTGAATGTGGGTCCAAAAGTGTAAATATTCCTGAATGCCATGCAGAAGGTCTCAGCATTTAGCTGACCGCTGACAGTCAGGTTTGTTTCCTTTCCGAAAAAGTCCTTTGAAAAATCAATGCTTCCCTTATCGTCTTTCGGAAGGTCATTCATGTCCAGAGTGGTCACTCTAAACATTTCGCCTGCTCCTTCGCAGTCACTGCCTGTAATTAGTGGTGTATGAACATATACAAACCCCTGCTCCTGAAAGAATTTATGAATTGCATATGCAACCAGGGATCTTACTCTGAATACAGCGGAGAAGGTATTTGTCCTCGGCCTTAAATGGGCAATTGACCTTAAAAATTCAAAGGAATGGCTTTTTTTCTGAAGCGGGTAATCAGGAGTAGAAAGCCCTTCTATTTCAATTTTTTCTGCTTTAAGCTCAAAAGGTTGTTTAGCTCCAGGTGATTCCACCAGCAAGCCTTCCGCTGATATTGCCGAGCCCACGGAGAGCTTTGCAATCTCTTTAAAATTATCAAGGCCTTCTTCAAACACAACCTGTAAATTCTTAAAGAAGCTTCCATCGTTCAATTCAATAAATCCGAAGGATTTCGATGTCCTTTCGGTCTTTACCCAGCCTGAGACCCTTACCTTTTTTCCAAGGTATTCAGCGCTGTTCCTGTATAACTGTTTAATCATAATACTGCTCATTTGTCTTCCTCCTCATGCAATTATATATAGAGAACGAACCTTATGCAAAGTTCGTTCTCATATTTTGTCTCTATAAAATGCATTAAATATATTATATACATTGTTGCATACTTTTACAATAAGTTATTATACCTTCAAGTCCACGCTCACATTAAGTACATCAGCATTATCCTTCAAAACAGGCATAACATACTCGGCAAGGAATTCCTCCACCTGCTCCGGTGCCCTTCCTGTAAAGTTTCTCGCATCCATAAGGCTTTCTATTTCAGACTTTTCAAGTCTAAAACTCGGATCCCCCTCAATAAGGCTTATAAGATTATTGTCAAGACCTTCTTCTTTGACCCGTCTTCCGGCTTGCATGGAATACTGCCTTATCCTTTCATGGAGCTCCTGCCTGTCGCCCCCTCTAAGTACAGCTTCCATAAGTATGTTCTCTGTAGCCATAAATGGAAGCTCTTCATCAATATGGCGCTTAATCATCTTCTCGTAAACAACAAGACCGCTTGAGACATTTATTACTATATTCAATATACTATCCACTGCGAGGAAAGCCTGAGGTATTGCAAGCCTCTTGTTGGCAGAATCGTCAAGGGTTCTCTCAAACCATTGGGTTGCCGCTGTCACTGCAGGATTCAAGGAATTAATTATTACAAACCTTGAAAGTGCCGCAATCCTTTCACTTCTCATCGGGTTCCTTTTGTATGCCATAGCTGACGATCCTATTTGATTCTTTTCAAAAGGCTCCTCAATTTCTTTCAGGCTTTGCAGCAATCTTATATCGTTGCTGAATTTATGGGCTGATTCAGCTATCTGGGTCAATACATTCAGAACCTGGCTGTCAAGCTTTCTGGAATAAGTTTGGCCTGTCACTGCGAAGCTTTTGGAAAAGCCCATCTTTTCAGATACTCTCCTGTCCAGCTCCTTTATTTTCTCATGGTCGCCATTAAAAAGCGCCATGAAGCTTGCCTGTGTACCGGTAGTCCCTTTGACACCCCTGAGCTTCAGCCTTCCCAATTGAAAATCAAGCTCCTCCAGATCCATAAGGAAATCCTGAAGCCACAGGCAGCACCTTTTTCCTACCGTAGTGAGCTGAGCCGCTTGGAAATGTGTGAAGCCCAATGTAGGAAGGCTCTTATATTTATCTGCAAACTTGGCAAGATTATTAATCGTATTCAAAAGCTTAACCCTTAAGAGTTTCAAACCTTCCGACATCTGTATAACGTCAGTATTATCCCCTACATATGCGCTTGTGGCACCAAGGTGTATTATCGGTTTCGCTTTGGGGCACTGCAAGCCGTATGCATACACATGGGACATTACATCATGCCGGGTTAGCTTTTCCTGTGCCTCGGCATCTTCGTAATTTATATCATATACATGTGCCTTGAGCTCATCAATCTGTTCCTGACTGATGTTGAGCCCTAGTTCCTTTTCCCCTTCAGCAAGCGCAATCCAAAGCCTTCTCCAAGTAGAAAACTTATAATCCTCAGAGAATATAAAAGACATCTCCTTGCTTGCATACCTGCTTATTAAAGGATTCTGGTATTCCTTTCTATCCACTGCCATACTACCTTCCTATTTAAGATTTTCTTTGATAAAGCTTTCAAACCTGTCAAGGCCGGTCTTTATTACTTCCATTGAAGTTGCATAAGATAACCTTATATAATTATCGGTTCCAAATGCAGCTCCAGGTATTACTGCTACGTGTCCTTTTTCAAGCATAACCTGGGCGAAATCCAACGAAGAATTAAGCTTTGTACTGCAAAGCTCCCTGCCCAGTAAGCTGTCTATATTGACATATACATAGAAAGCTCCTTCAGGTTTAATGCAGGATAAGCCTTCCATAGCATTGAACCTGTTATACATATAGTTTCTTCTTTTCTCATATTCCGCAATCATCTTATTTGTGTCATCCTGTGGTCCATTCAGGGCTACAGTAGAAGCATACTGTGTTATTGAACTCGGATGGGAAACTGCATGGCTCTGCACACTTGACATAGCCTTTATTATTTTCTCGTTGGCTGCAACATATCCTAATCTCCATCCAGTCATGGCATAAGCTTTTGACATTCCGTTTATTATTATTGTAAGCTCTTTGATTTCATCCCCGAGGGTTGCAATGCTTACATGCTTCTTGCCGTCATATACCAATCTTTCGTATATCTCATCAGACACTACAAACAAGTTTTTATCAACAGCAACCTCTGCAATGTCCCTGAGTTCCTTTTCGGAATAAACTGCACCTGTTGGGTTGCTTGGCGTATTTATAAGTATTGCTTTTGTCTTACCTGTAATTGCGCCTAGCAGTTCATCCTTTGTCATCTTGAAATTGTTTTCCTTCTTGGTAGCAACAAGCACCGGTACCCCGTCATTCAATTTTATTATCTCCGTATAGCTGACCCAATAAGGAACCGGCACTATCACTTCGTCACCAGGATTTAATATTGCTGCGAAAGCATTTGTTAGTGAATGCTTGGCTCCACTTGATGCAATTATCTGACTGGGATTGTACTTAAGCCCATTTTCTCTTTCAAGCTTTGCGCAGATAGCCTTTCTCAGATCCATTGTGCCTTGTGCAGCAGTATATCTTGTAAAGCCCTTGTTTATTGCTTCAATAGCTGCATCTCTTATATATTTTGGAGTGTCAAAATCAGGTTCTCCTGCTCCAAAACCATATACTTTTACCCCGTCAGCAATCATCTGCTTCAATTTTGCATCAATAGCCAAAGTCATAGATGGTGCAATATTTGCTATTTTTTTTGATACTTTAATTTCCAATTTTCCCCCTCCACTTTCTGTTGCTGGCTGTTTCCTTTAAGACCTCAACATATTTATAATCAACCGAATAGTTGCCTAATATCGGTTCATTATTTACCTTTGCTCCATGGCAGTCAGAACCGCCTGTAATCAATAATCCGCGAGAATTTGCTATTGCAAGTATGTTCCTGGATGTCTCCTCGTCGTGTTTTGAATGATATACCTCTATACCGTCAATACCCAGATTTATTATCTTGCCGATATAACTCTTGTTCCTGATAAGCCCCGGGTGCGCAAGTATAGAAACACCGCCCAGTTTTTTTATAATATCAATGGCTTCATTGCTTGAAAGCTTATATCTCTCGACGTATGCCGGACAACCTTTGCCTATGTAATTCTTAAATGCATCCTTTATATTGCTTATATAACCGTTATCTATCATAGCCCTTGCAATATGCGGCCTTCCAAGGATTCCATCCTCAGCTATCCTTTCAACCTGGTCAAGAGTTATATTTACTCCCATAATATTTAATTTACTTATTATTTTTGAGGCTCTTTCGTATCTTGAATTTTGTATTTTGGCGAGCATTTCAAGAAACCATTCCTGCTTATAATCTATGCAATACCCAAGTATATGTACTTCTTTCTCTTCATAAATTGTGCTGAGCTCTATGCCAGGAATTATTTCTATATTGTATTTTACTGAAGCCTCTATTGCCGGATCTATACCGTTTATCGTATCGTGATCTGTTATGGCAATTGCTTTCATCCTTTTCAGGCCGGCCCACCTCACTACTTCCTCAGGGGAAAAAAGCCCGTCTGATGCACTTGTATGTATATGTAAATCTGCTTTTTCCATGGTGTGCCTCCTGTAGATGTAATTTCAGCAACGTATTATGTCATAAAATATCATAATGATAATATTTTTTACCAACAATAAATATTATATCACTAAGTAACCGTTTTGCACTAATCTTTTACTCTGAATTTATATGTAACCTAAAAATAAAGACCTGCTTCATAATAAAGCAGGCGCTAAATAACAACCTTATTATCTCGGTTCTATGATTAACTTTATTGCAGTCCTTTCTTCACCCTCTATTTCGATATCGGTAAAGGCTGGTATGCAAATTAAATCTATTCCTCCAGGTGCAACAAATCCTCTCGCAATAGCTATTGCTTTTATTGCCTGATTCAATGCTCCGGCACCTATTGTCTGTATTTCTGCCGATCCCTTTTCTCTCAAAACGCCGGCCAGTGCACCTGCAACAGAATTTGGATTTGATTTTGCTGATACCTTTAATACTTCCATAGTAATGCCCCCCTTAATTTATAGTAATAATACCAAAATATTCTATATATACCTAACAACAATATTCTACAAATGTTTTAAAATTCCTTCTTTTTTCAACAATTTAGATTCTTTTCTATATTTTGAAATTTGAATTTGGAATATTTAACATTAAATATTAGGGCATTGTGATTCTCTATTAGTTAGTTAATCAGCTATTCTCGTGATGCTTAATGTATTGTTATTGCCATCTATCTCTATTTTAACTGCTCCTAAAACAGCATCTCCGCTTGCAACTTCAAATCTTGCCGGCATCCCTGTAATAAATTTTTCTATGATAATTTCTTTTTCCACCCCGAGAATAGAGTTTAGAGGCCCTGTCATACCTACATCCGTTATATATGCCGTACCCTGTGGCAGTACCCGTTCATCCGCTGTCTGCACATGAGTATGTGTACCCAGAACCGCATTTACGCGTCCATCCAGATACCAGCCCATTGCCTGCTTCTCAGAGGTTGCTTCGGCATGGAAGTCCACAATTATAATATCGGAATTGGCTTCAATTTCCTTTAGTATCCTGTCCATAGTCCTGAAAGGGCACTCCATACATTCCATAAACACCCTTCCGTTCATGTTTATAACTGCTATACGCTTCCCTTGCTTTTCCAGGATGATATAACCTCTACCCGGCGTTCCTTCAGGATAATTTGCCGGTCTTATCAACCTTTCTGATTCCTCAATAAAAGTCAGTATTTCTTTTTTTGACCAGGTATGATTTCCAAGGGTTACTACATCAGTTCCCATATTAATAAGCTCATCATATGTACTTTTTGTAATTCCAACGCCTCCTGCACTGTTTTCACCGTTTACTATTACAAAGTCAATGCTGTTTTTTTCAATTAGCCTGGCAAGGTTCTCTTTCAGATAATTCCTCCCCGGACGTCCAACAACATCACCGACAAAAAGTATATTCATATATTCCTCCTTTACCGCATTAATACTATTATTGCCTCAAATATCATGTTTCACTAATATTTTTGCAAGCTGAAATTTTAACTATTTATAAGATTTATGATTAAAAAAGGCGGCTACATGTAATATACATGATATGCCGCACATTTTCCATTTTCTATTTATTTAGCGTATTCTATCGCTCTTGTTTCCCTAATGACATTAACCTTTATCTGTCCGGGATATTCAAGTTCATCTTCAATTCTCTTCACTATATCTCTTGCAATGTAAACTATATCGCTATCACTTATATCCTCCGGTTTAACCATTATTCTTATTTCCCTACCGGCTTGAATAGCGAAAGATTTTTCAACTCCACTAAATGAATTTGCTATTTCCTCTAATTTTTCCAATCGTTTAATGTAGGATTCCAACGTCTCTCTTCTAGCTCCAGGTCTTGCCGCAGATATTGCATCGGCAGCCTGTACAAGAACCGCTTCTATCGTTGTTGCTTCTACATCCCCATGGTGTGCTGCTATCGCATGTATTACTTCATTTGATTCCTTATATTTCTTGGCCAGGTCAGCCCCAATCTGAACATGGGGTCCCTCAACCTCATGGTCTACTGCTTTTCCTATATCATGCAGTAACCCTGCTCTTTTTGCCAGCTTAACGTCGGCTCCGAGCTCAGCCGCCATTGCAGCTGCCAAATGTGCTACTTCTATTGAATGCTTTAATACATTTTGTCCATAACTTGTTCTGAATTTCAATCTTCCTAAAAGTTTAATAAGCTCCGGATGCAATCCGTGTACACCCGTATCAAACGTTGCCTGTTCGCCCTGCTCCCTGATGTAGTTATCTACTTCCTTCTTGGATTTCTCAACCATTT
>JBLNDG010000090.1:0-10833 GCA_050261415.1 Caulobacteraceae bacterium
ATCCCTTTACTTCCATTTATTCCAAGCCATCCTTTTACATTTTTCTATACTGCTTCATTTTACATCTCTTAAGCCCATTTTTGTAGAGCAAAAATTTTATACTTTCCTATACAATAAAAAAGGCTTTTATTAAAACATTTTAACGACCAAGGAAGCCTTTTATGAAATGCATTTAACGGAAAGGTCACACTAAGGAAATTTATACTTTCCTATGCATTATAAAAAGCGGGCAATACGAAATTGCCCGCTTTAAGACCAACATAAAGAAAGGGTATCAATTAAATCCGGCCCTTTCCCACAATATTTACCAGGCAACCCAACCATTATGGTACAAATATACTTTGACTTCTGGCTTTATGTCCCGCCTTTCGACGAGCTTATCTTTCTGTTTACATATTTTTACTAGCATGTCATATTGTTTTTGGCCTGACATATTTTATTTGATTCGACATATTTTATTTATATAATATATTAATTGACATATTTCTATCAACATTTTTCTACATAAACAGAACAAAAGACCTATAAATATAGGTCTTTTGTTCTACCTCCGAATAGTAGTTCCAAATACTCACTTTTAATATACAATAAACATATCAGTTTGAAAAATATTTGACTATGGCCTCCGAGATACTTTTAGCAAGGCGGGCCTGTTCATTTTCATCAATCAGCCACTCAAATTCATTTGGATTTGGCACAAAACCGCTCTCCAGCAGTATTGACGGTGCCCAGGTACCCCGGATAACATAAAAGTTATTATTATGTACTCCCTTGTCGTTGCGGTCCAAAGCTTCTACAGTATAATTAAATACTGTTTCTGCAAGGGGCTTGGAGAGTGCCTCACGGTAATATGCCGAAAACCCGTCTACTTTCGATATGTCAACATTGTCTTCCATGCTGTTCGCATGAATGGATATAAACATATCAGGCTTTGCATTTCTTGAAGCTGTGAGACGCTCATCCAGGGACACATCTTTATCGGTTGTCCTGGTCATAAGCACTTCTGCTCCAAGCCTTTGAAGTTCTGCCTGCAGTTTTAGAGCTGTCTTCAGATTTATTACCTTTTCAGAATAGTTCAATCCCAAGGGTCCTATTGCACCAGCACTGCTGCCTCCATGACCCGGGTCCAGCATTATTGTAATGCCTGACAGAGGTTCATTGCCGCCGCTGACTTTTACAGGCCTTTTTATATTCAGTATTATACCGGCAGCTGTCTTTTCAATATAGTAACCTTCTATGCACTGTTTGTCTTTTAGTTTCAAAATATATTGAACTCCACCGCCGGTTTTTGAAACAGTAGACGAAGAAAATAGTGAATCCCCAGGCAGCACCGGCAAAACTGCTTTTGCGGCAGTTGAAACGGTAAGTTTCAATGCTACTCCGTCAAAATCTGCAATCGCAGCAGCGGGAGCTGACATATCAAGCTTCAATGTATCCCACTCTTCTCCTATTCTATAAACAGCACTCTTAATTGCAGCATTCTGCTGAACCTTGGAACTGTATATCCAGACGTCGCCCTTGTTTGCCCATTGCCCGGAGGAAAGACGCACATAGCTGCCTGTCATTCCCGTAATATTATCAGACATTCCCTTATAAAGCTCATATGCTGCCCCGTCATCCGAAGATGGCCCCTCATAGGTGTATACAACATCTTTTGCAGCTTTGGCATAATACGGTGAAGACTCCATAATGACTCCGACTTTAGCCGGCGCTTTGCTTGTTTTCACTATACCTTTATAATTCATGGTATAAACAGGTGCACCCAAATCTATATTACGTGGAGTACCTGTATAGTTTGGCATGGTATAAACATAGGTATATTTGTCAGGATATAGTCCTGACGTTTTCGTTGTTGTTGAAGGCTTCATTACATAGCTTTTTCCGCCCAGTTTTACAGTTACCTTTGAACCGGCAGGTGCCTGACAGTAAAGTGTTATTTTCTCACCCGGGGCACGGTATTCCTGTTTCTGCGGAAAAACTGAAGCTGAGGGGATCTCAGCCTTGCTCATCTTCTTGGGAGTAGATGAGGCCACATCCCTATATATTACGCGGGTATCATAAGAAGCTTCCTGAGAAAACGTAAATGTGTTCCGGCCTTTGGTAAGCGGTACAAGAACTCCAAAATACCCCTGTTTTGAACGCCCCTCCACTGGCTTGCCATTCATAAACAAAGGCTTTGCCGGATCGGAAGAGCCGTATATATAATATTGGTCATAGCTTGTTCTCATATTTTCTGACGGCTTCGAAACATTAACAGGAATACCTGCTTTAATACCATCCTTCTTTTCATATATTGCTTTGATGACCGCTCCAAGAGCTGGGTTGTTCACCAGAGATTTGTAACTGAAAAATATGCTTCCCTTTATTACAGGGCTTTTTTCATTCAACTGCATCTGCTTGCCAATTTCTGAAACTCCATACCATGGGCTTAACGGATCATCGCCACCTGCTTTGTAGGCAGCTTGTCCGATATACAAATCAACCCCGGTGCCATACACAACATTTTTCCACCAGTCAGCCAGCTTGCTGTAGTCTGCTACGGAATACCCGATGTTCCAGTACAGCTGCGGTGCTATATAATCCAGCACACCGTCCTTTACCCATTTCCTTGTATCTGCATAATGGTCATAATATGACTGGTTTCCTTTTGTATCACTTCCCAGTACATTTGTGCCTTTATTTGCCCATATGCCGAAGGGGCTTACCCCAAAGCGCACCTTCTTTGAAGTTGCTTTTATTGCTTTTGATAGGTCGCTGATAAGTGCATTTACATTCGCCCTGCGCCAATCATTGATACTCGCATAGCCTGCACCATATTTCTCGTAAGTCGCCTTATCATTAAAGTCATTACCCGGATAGAAATAATCATCCAAGTGAATTCCATCAACATCGTAGTTTTCTATGATTTCTAGAACACTGTCAATTACCAGTTCCCTGACCTCCGAAATCCCAGGATTATAATAAAGATTGCCGTCAGTATATTTTACTACCCAGCCGGGATTCAACCGGGCCGGATTGGAAGCATCCAAAGAAGCAAAGTCATAATTCGGCTCATTAGAAGTTTTTTTGGTAACCCTGTATGGATTTATCCATGCATGAAGTTCGATTCCACGCTTGTGAGCTTCAGTTACCCAAAATTCAAGGGGATCAAAATCATCATCCGGTGCCTGCCCTTGTATCCCGGTTAAGTACTTAGACCAAGGAAAATATTTAGATTTGTATAAAGCATCCGAGGCAGGGCGCACCTGTAAAAAGACAGCGTTAAATCCCATATACTGAACATTGTCTAATATCGCTATTGCTTCGCTTTTCAATATGTCCGAATCAATAGTAGGCTTCGAAGGATAATCAATATTTAACACAGATGAAACCCATACCCCCCGAAAATCACCCTTTGCAGGAGAATCCGGAGCGGCAGAGACCATTAAAGTCGGTAAGATCAATAGAAACATGATCAACAATATGATAGTTTTTCTACTCATTTGCTTCATAGCATACTCCTTATCAACTTTATGTAAATTTTAGTTCTAGTACATAATTCTACAATAACACCCATATGCCCTGCCGCTTCATCAATTCTTAATCAACTTGTAATTTAGCTGTAACAATAAGCAAATAAATATAAAAGCTGCCGTTAAAGGTCATCCCCATAAAGGCAGCTTTCTTCACTTTTCTGCGTATATAATTATTCAATCGTAACTTTGTTAAGTTTATCAGGTTTCCCTGATTTTTTAGGGGGCTGTTCCTTCATCTCCTGAAAGCTTTCGTTTAAACCCTCAATTACTATTCTTCCGAGATTCTTTATTTCCTCCGACACTTTTAGAGGAAGGCAGTCTACTATCTCACCTGCAATATCCATCTTGTATTTGATGACTTTTTTAATTAAGGCTTCATTCATTTTTATCACTCCCAAACCATATTTTCAGCATTTCTTCCTCAAACTTAGCCTTTTTTATCGAAAACTCCAGGAGAGTTCTTGGAAGAGTAATACTTCTCTTTATATTTCCGGCCTTTATAATTAGCTGGTCGCCTTTCTGGTTCAGTGACAAGTCTTTCTTATCCATGAAAGGCATTGCTATTGCAAGGATATAGTTCTCCCCATCCTTAACAACTCTCTGAGCCCTGCCGTTATACTTTATTTCTGTGGGATCCTCACCCTTGAAGACTGCGTCTGCCATCCTATCAAGCATTTTCTTTCCGACAACCTCGGTTTCAAATAGCGGTGCATAATATATAGGTACAGGCGAAAAGCTTTCAATTATATCCTCCTTGTATTTCCGCTGTATATCCTTCCACGCCTTGAAATAATCATCTGCCACATTCTCCGGAATTACTCTGTTTACAACAACAACATCAACGTTGAAGTTATAAATGTTCAAATATGTGAAGCTTCTCTGAGCTTCCTTTATCACCATTTTCTCAGGGTTGACAACAATTCTTATACTAGTTATATCCCTGTCGGAGAATATCTTTTTCATCTCATCCAGTTCATAATACATATTGTCAATCTCATCAAGAACCTGTCCTGAAGGCATTGGTATTTTCAGGATTGATTCAGCGATGGGACCTGCAACCTTGATAGCCTTTTTCTTTATCGGAAAAAGCTTTTCCATCCACCATCCGAGCATTTCAGGAAAGCTCAATAATGCAAGTGTTTCGCCCGTTGGTGCACAATCAATGATAATTATGTCAAACCTGCCCTCCTTATAATATTTCAGTATTCTAAGAAGACTGAGCAAATCCTCCATGCCGGGAAAAACAGTCAGCTCCTGTGTAGTTATGTCTTTTACAGCTTTCGCAGTAAAAAGCTCGGTCAAATACTTCTGCACCTTTCCCCAGCCTTCTTCGACTTCATGTATTGAATCTATCTCCTGTGCCCAAAGATTTTTCACAATTTCCACCGGCTCATTGGACAACTTCATGTCGAAGGAGTCCCCAAGACTGTGCGCGGGGTCTGTGCTGACTACAAGGGTTTTCTTTCCCTGTTCAGCACTTTTTACTGCAGTTGCCGCAGCAATACTGGTTTTCCCAACTCCACCCTTACCTGTATAAAGTATTATTCTCATGATTTTTATTCCTTGCTATTATATTGAAACTTATTTCATTTCACGAATACTACGGTTTGCGAAATATTTGTTCTGAAAAATGCCCATTAATATGGGCGGTTATTCAATATCTATCTTCTTAATTTCTGCTTTATTAATATCTACGGGCTTTATAGCCTCAAGTTTATTCTGCAGGTTGTTCACTACCTTGAGTATGGCTCCTGCCATGAACTGTTTTTCCTCATCTGTCAAGCTTTCAAGTGCAATATTGAGGTATCTGGATATAATATCCTTCAAATTCTTGACAAAGCGTGAGCCTTCCTCGGTAAGCCTCAGTATAACTATTCTCCTGTCTGTCTTGCCCCTGTCCCTCTTGATGTACCCGTTTTTTACCAGCCTGTCGACTATCCCTGTTGCAGTACTCATTGGAGAATTTATGTATTCCACAAGCTCCGTCATTGTGATTTCTTTTCTTTTATCAAGAAACAGCATGGTAAAAATCTCGGATTTGGAAAACTTCATATCAAGTTCTATCCATTCTTCAGGAAAAAAGAGCTTTTTTACATTTTCAATAACCGAATCCACTATCTCATCAAAGTCGAACATTATTTCATCCTCCAAATATTTCACTTAACGAAATATCTTATTTATATATTAATCCTCTCCAACTATTCTGTCAATATGTATTTGTAAAATATGCATCGTTGGCATGAAATCCAGGTTTATTCTATATTTGCGACATTTTTTATCTAGGGCATCATATTCTACATTAATTTTTGACTTTCAGGTTATACTGTATTTGAAACAATATCATAATTCTTATGAGGAGGATATTTGATGAAAACTAAAATCATATTAATAGTATTAGCATTATTGACAGCGCTGCCTATAGGATGCACCAAGCCGGCGCCACCGGCTGCACCAAGCCCGACACCTACTCAAGCGGCATCACCAACACCAACTCAGACATCGCCCCCGGAAACAACACCTAATGTAGTAACATCAGCTTCAATTGTAGATACCGAAGCTGGGTTTGAAAAGGCTATTAGCAGCACGGGCACTTGGATTATTGCCACAGTAAAGGATTTAACCTTTAATAAGGATCTGGTACTGGATGGTGAATTCAAGAACGGTAAAAAGGACTCTGCCGGCAAGGATATCATCCAGAGAAAAATAGCTCTTTATACTCAGGATGATAAGCGTAATGTAACAGGCAGATTTACTTTAACTGCACCGAAGTTAACCATAAACAGCCCAAATGCCGGGCTTTGGTACGGGACCTTCAAAGGTGACATATATGTAAATGCCCCCAACTTTACATTATATGGTGCTACAGTTGACGGAAATATATATTTCGCATCTGACGCAGTCAAGAACACATTCAAGATTGACCAAACCAAAGGTCCTAGCAAAGTGACCGGAAAACAGGAAGTAAAGAAGTAATCAATACAGTTTAAACCGGGTGAGCAAAACAGTTAATCAATCGGTTCCTCCGTTGGTTAACTGTTTCTATTTATATGAAAAGTTAACAATGAAAACCGGTAATCTGATTATACTCATTTACTTGCAGGTATAGAAGCAAAAAGTTAAAATGATATGAGAGGTATGTTAAAAATCTACAAATTTTTTAGGTTAAGGGTATTATTATGATAGACTTATTTAAAAATCTTATTAATAATTTAATCTATGTAACCGTCATTGCCTTCATCATTTCAAATTTATCTGTATTTAAAAAGATTATACAAAAGGACGAGTTCAAGAAATCTGACCGTATCATATTATCGGTAACCTTTGCTGTTTTTGGCATAATAAGCACATATACAGGCACAGATGTAAACGGTGCTATAGCCAATACAAGAATCATAGGAATTATGGCCGGCGGTATACTATGTGGTCCTTTTGTGGGCATTGTGTCCGGCATTATAGCAGGAATCCATAGATTTTTCTATGATATAGGAGGGATTACCTCCGTTCCTTGTGCAATAACTACTGTTCTGGCCGGCTTTATTTCAGCATTTATTTATAAAAAATGTAAAAGATTTGACAAATGGTTCTACGGTCTTATTGGAGGCATTGTTGTAGAAAGCATCGAAATGCTTCTTATACTGCTCATTTCCAAACCATACACCAGTGCATTGTATATAGTTAAAAGCATATATTTCCCAATGAGCTTTACAAACGCACTGGGAATATGCATTCTTATACTGATGATTCAAAGGGCTCTAACTGAAAAAGAGCAAATAGCTGCAGTGCAGGCACAACTTGCCCTGGAAATTGCAAATAAAACATTACCTTATTTCAGGGAAGTCAACAGTGACTCCCTAAAAAAGATATGCTCCATTATAAAAGACTCAACAGGGGCTGCAGCAGTAGCAATTACTGATAAAACTACAATTCTGGCTCATGAAGGGCTTGGCTCAGATCATCATATAAGCGGCGAACCTATACAAACCTCTGCTACAGAGTATGTTGTTAAAAATGGATGCATGCGCATTCTTAATTTTCCGGAAGAAATAGCATGTTCTTCAGAGGATTGCAAGCTGAAATCTGCAATTATTGTACCCCTTAAAGAGGGGGATGAAGTTAGCGGAACTCTTAAATTATATTATTCTAAAGAAAATGGTATATCCTATACACACGAAAAGCTGGCTATCGGCTTATCCCAGTTGATTTCAACCCAGCTTGAAATAAGCAGGGTTGGCAAGCTGAAGGAGTTGGCTACAAAAGCGGAAATCAAGGCGCTGCAAGCGCAGATAAATCCACACTTTCTTTTCAACGCACTAAATACTATAATTGCCCTCTTAAGAATTAACCCTGATAGTGCCCGGGAGTTAATCGTTAATCTTTCAACCTATTTAAGATATAACATAGAAGAAACAAATACATTCGTAGATATCAACAAGGAGCTTCAGCAGGTTAAAGCATACGTGGAAATAGAAAAGGCACGGTTTGGAGACAAGCTTAATGTGACCTACAATATAGATGCGGATGTACAAATAAAAGTTCCTTCATTGATAATTCAGCCCCTGGTGGAAAACTCAATAAAGCATGGAATATTAAAAGGTACCGGTTCTGGAAATGTACGGATTGAAGTAAAAAAACACAGCTTAAGTGATGTAATAGTATCGATAGAAGATGATGGCGTAGGTATACCACAAGCCGTTATCGACAATATATATTCAGGGACTGCAAGCGAGAATAGAATCGGCATAGCTAACGTAGATACAAGGCTGCGGCATATATATGGAGCCGGACTTACAATAGAGCGCCTTGCTAAAGGGACTAAGATCAGCTTTATCCTTAATGAGAATTATAAGTAGTATTCAATAATTTTATATGGTTAGGGGTGAACTTATGAACTGTATTATTGTAGATGACGAATTTCCGTCAATACAAGAGTTAAGCTATTTCATTAGTAATTTTAGCTCAATTAGGCTGCTGGACAAATTTGACGACAGTATAAAAGCTCTCGAATATGTTCAGAGACACTCTGTTGATGTAGTTTTTCTTGACATAAACATGCCCAAGCTGGATGGATTGGCTTTTAGCAGAGTTATAAACACTCTAGCAAACAAACCCCTTTTCGTATTTATTACCGCATACAGCGAATACGCAATTGAAGCCTTTGAGGTTGCGGCTTTTGACTATATATTGAAGCCTTATTCAAAAGAAAGGATAGTTGACACGCTGCAAAGACTTGAAAAATGCGCTGCCAGCAAATGCAGCAATGATAAAATGACCCTTTGGAAAAACAATAAGCTGTTCGTGGTAAATATTAATGACATATGCTATTGTGAGGCACATGAGCATGAAGTGTTTGTATTCACAAAAGACAACCAGTATAAGGTTGCTTCAAGTATTTCCGACTTTTACAAGAAGCTGCCCCAAGATGACTTTTACAGGTGTCACCGTTCTTATATTGTTAACATGAACAAAATAACCGAAATCATACCATGGTTCAACAACACATACATGCTTAAACTGCAAGGACTGGAATCGGAAATTCCGGTGAGCAGACAGAATATATTATCCTTTAAACAGCTAATGGGCATATAAATGTATTTTATGTGCCCATTTTGTCATTTAGCGCAATGTTAGATGCTAGCCCGTATATCTCCTATATAATTATAATTACATAGAAATCATTTATTAAGAAGGGGGATTTATATGGCAACTTTTTTGATTGGGCTAGCAATTCTCATTATTGGCGGATTCTTTTATGGGAAATTCTGTGAGAAGGTTTTCGGTCCTGATGACAGACCTACACCGGCAACCACTAAAGCGGATGGCGTAGACTTTGTGGTAATGAAGACCTGGAAGAACAGTTTAATTGAACTGCTGAATATAGCAGGTACCGGACCTATTTTAGGACCTATTCAAGGAATTTTATTCGGTCCTGTTGCATTCATAACCATTCCTATCGGATGTGTTATAGCAGGATCAATGCACGACTATTTCAGCGGGATGATTTCCATGAGAAACGGCGGGGCTCAGATGCCTAAGCTGATAAGGAAATACTTGGGTGGCGGAGTTCACAAAGTATACAATGTTGTCGTTTGGATATTAATGCTTTTAGTAGGTGCAGTTTTCATCTATACACCTGGAGATTTGATAGTAAATGAAATAATGGGTCAAAAAGCTTTGGCTACAAACCCAACTACATGGATAGTATATGGTTGCATATTTGCTTATTATCTTATAGCTACCTTTTTCCCAATAGATGCAATTATAGGTAGAGTTTATCCAATATTCGGTGCAGTTCTTATTTTCTCAGCAGTCGGAATTTTCGGCGGTATAATGATGGACGGCGGAGCAAGCCTTACAAACTTATCCTTTGCAACTAATATTTTCGGTCAACACCCCAGCCAACTTCCATTTATGCCTGTTTTCTTCATAACAGTTGCTTGCGGAATAATGTCGGGGTTCCATTCAACTCAGGCGACCTTGATTTCCAGAACCATGAAGAGTGAAAAAGAAGGAAGAACCACGTTCTTTAATATGATGCTGGTAGAGGGCTTTATTGCAATGGTTTGGGCAGCAGGAGCAATGACAATATTCGGCAGAGGACAAGCCCTTAATACAAGTGCTACATTAATGATTGGTATTGTTTCAAGAGAATTCCTTGGAAATATCGGAGCAATCTTTGCAATCATTGGGGTTATCGTACTCCCAATAACATCAGGGGATACTGCATTCAGGGGGTTAAGACTTATGATTGCAGAACAGTTCAATATTGATCAAACCAAGTGGCACAAGAGATTGGCTGTAACGATATGTATATTTATACCAGCTGCTATAATATTAACATTTGCTAAGATCAATCCTAATGGATTTAATGTACTATGGAGATATTTTGCTTGGACAAATCAGACAATTGCAATATTTGCACTAGCGATGGTATCAGTTTACTTGTACATTAACAAGAAAAACTACTGGATACCGCTGCTGCCAGGTATGTTCTATGCATATGTCATATCCAGTTACATTTTCCATGCTCCTATAGGATTTGGTTTGGAAAGCAGACTTGGATTAAATCCGAATAGCTACATGATATCATATATATTGGCTGCTATTTTCGTACTTTTCTATGCGTGGGGTACAATAAAGATAGCATCAAGCCAGGGAGAAAAGATTTTAAATACTGATTTGGATAAACAAATGCCAGCATAGCGAACATGTAAACTAATCGGATAGGAGGCTACTAATTAATTTAGTAGCCGACCTTCCAGTCGAGTAGCCCGTAGGATTTTCACCAGCAGGCTCTCACGGAACCGTACGTGAATCTCTC
>JBLNDG010000091.1:0-6678 GCA_050261415.1 Caulobacteraceae bacterium
TGGGGTTTTGTCACTTCTATTATATCACAGGAAGGGGCTTCTTGGACTTTTTTATTGCCCAAAACTATTGATTTTTCAATGTTCAACGCACATTAATAATGTGCGAAAGTTGATTTATTAAGCATAATGACGGAAAAAATACAAAGGCTTTAATTGAAGATTATTTCAATGACAAAACTAATGATAATGAAAATTACGCTGCAAAAGCAAATAGTGAAAATTTTTCAGAAACCAAAATAATAAATGGTAAAAAGGTAAAGACAAGTAAAGTAATTAAGACGGTTAAAATAAGTGATACTCAAAGCATAACTTTTTATGAAAATGGTTATTTTGGTATTGGTGAAAAGATTGTAAAAGAACTTGATGAGTCATTAGGAATGAATACACTTTCTTCAACCTATACTGAATGGGCACAATATCAGTATGACGCCTACAATGGTGCGGGAGTATGGATGGGTGCTGCACTTGTAGGACAAAGCTTTATATTTGATGGCGAATTTGTAGGTTTAAATTCTGAACCTACAGGCAGCTATGACTATAATAATGTATTATATTCATTGGTTGACCATGATGTTTGGACTATATTTGAAATAGGCGAAATAATATATGGAACTGCAAGATCATATTCAGATGTAACAATAAAACCTAGGGTGTCAAGTGATAATCATCTAATATATGCTTGTGTTGAAGCGTCAGCTGATGGAGATTGGTATGGTTATGGTGATGTTGGGATTATTGAATGATGAAGCATAAGTTGTCTAATAGCAAATAAAAACTACAAGTGGCTGTGTCTGAAGTGCCATCTGTCAAGTAGACAGGGGAAAAAATGAAAAGTTATATGACGCCAATTGCTGAATGATGAATGACGATTGGCGTCATTTTTATGTAACCGTCAAAACCAACACACATAGGCGACAACATAACGATATGAGATAATGCACCAAGGAGTATAGTGAGTGCCAGGGAAACCGCTGAAAAATTATAGCTATAGAATAAATATACCAAACAAAAAATAATTATACATTAAGGGGTTTAAGGAGGTTTAGCCCCTTTTGCATTTCCATAAAATGCTTCGGTTTCAACGCTCAATATGGTATAATAAAAGCATGTAAAGTATTGAAAATACGGAGGTTGAGCGTTGCGTTGGAAAAAAATAATCCACAAATTGATATATTTACTCATCAGATAAAAAGCTTGTATGTGATGCGTTTCGGAAAGTGATAAAAGAAATGAGAAGGTTCAATGAGCCATTTGCAGAACAGCAGCTGGAACAATTTGAAAATGAGATTGAAGAAGAATACAGGGAGAACGAAAAGGTAAGTGTAAAGAAGTACCTGCAAATAGCACAGAAATATGCAGAATATCTTTATCTTAAGACCTATGATGAACTTCAAACAAATGAAAAATATAAAGAAGCATTTGGAATACTATGGGATATCATAGATCGATACACAAACGGAAGATAAAAAATCAAAGATATTCAAATTCAATAAAAAGATATGCCAACAATGTCCGTTGAAAGAGCAGTGTTTATAGAAGGACAAAGCCGGAAAATTTTATAGACAAGGAAGAAGGCTGGAAGTACCCCTAAGATATGATGCGGTATTAAGAGATAAAAAAAGGGTAGAAACAAAGGAATTTGAAGAAGCCAGCAATAAGAGGTTTAAAGCGGAAAGAAGATTTGCGACAATGGTAAGAAATCATGGGCTGCGGAGATGTCGCTATGTGAGATTAAAGCGAGCGAAGATTAATATCACTTTAGCGAATATGGCATGTAATATAATCAGGATGGTAAATCTGCTTTGCCAGCCTGGCGTTGCTATATTGTAAAGTTAAAGAGCTCCGATAAAGGAGCTCTTTAAAGGGCTGTAAATGTTAATATATACATAATAGTCGTAGATATATTTCCATATAAAGGAATATTTGTGAAGATCCCAATGAATAATCATTAATATCGGCGGAAAACCTTGATTTTCGTGGCCATTTTTCAGCGGTTTCCCTGACACCTTAACTTCAGTCGGTGGACATGTTTTCCGAGACGGCGCATTGTGAAGTCATCGTGCTGATGGTAAAGGAATAGATTTTATAATATAATATTTGGGACGAAAGACCTGTCCCCTTATCCTTTTGGACACTCACTTATGCCATTAATAGGTAAATTAATAGTCATTTTGGTTCCCTCATTTGGATAACTATCTACAAATATGCTTCCATTATGAGCATCAACAATCCATTTAACAATTGACAGACCAAGTCCAGTGCCATTTCTGCTTCTGGATTTATCAACTCTATAAAATCTGTCAAAGATATAAGGCATTTCTTCTTTTTTAATGCCAACTCCAGTATCTTGCACGATAATTTTGGTAAAACTTGAGTCTTTAAAAAGACTTACTTTTATTTTTCCACCGGGTTTGTTGTATTTGATAGCGTTTTCGATGATATTCATAAGTGCCATTGTTACTAATGCCTGATCTCCGCGTATTTCTAAATTGTTTTCCAATTCTGTGGACAATTCTATTTTTGAATTAGAAGCAAGCTTTCGTAGTTCTTCGCATAAATCGTTTACAATAGTACTTATATTTATGTTTTCGATTTCAAGTTGGGTTCTACCTTCATCACTTCTGGTGAGAAACAGAAGCTGTGAAACCATGTGTGACATACTTTTGCTTTCTTTAAGAATAACTGTAATGTTCTCTTCTAATTCAGATAATGTTCTTTTACCAGACAATGATTCTTCTGCATATGCTGAGATAACCGCAAGCGGGGTTCTTAACTCATGGGATGCATCTGAAGTAAACTGTCGTTCTCGATTAAATGATGCTTCTAATTTATTCAGCATTTCATCAAAGGTCAATGCCAGCCTTCCAACTTCATCTTCGACTATCGGCAGATTTAAGCGCTTTTTCAAATTTCCACGACCAATTTCTATTGCTGTTTTTGTTATCCTATCTATCGGGGCCAACGCTTTTCCTGATATGAACATTCCACCGGCTATAGCTATAATTATATAAATGGGGATTGCAAAAAGACTCACAACAATTAAATTATTAAGAGTTGCAATTACAGACTTTAATGGGCGGCTTCCCCTGATCCAGGCGATTATTTTATTATCATTATAAAGTGGCTGGTCAAAAATAATCCATTTGTCTTTTTTTATATTAATATATCTTGGCTTATCATAATCTGGCGGAGTTTCAGCAAATTCATGATTTGCTCCAATGCCTTCAATTAAATGATTTTCTAGATCAAATACATATATATAAGTTCCTGATGCAACCAGGTTATTTGGCTCAATAAAACGGACATTGTTGTTTTCTATATCAACTGTTGCTAAGGCTTGTGAGACATGAACCATTACAAGGCTTTCCTCACTTCTATACATTATATTTGACATGGAAATATATAGGTATGGAACAAATACTCCGAGCAATAGGAGAAGAGAGAACACATACCATAAAGTTAATTTATTTCTGATTGTTAGATTTTTCATGTTTTCTCCTTCAACACATATCCACTGCCTCTCACAGTGTGGATCAGTTTATTGTCAAAACCCTCATCAATTTTCCCTCTTAAATATCTTATATAAACATCGACAATATTTGAATTGTAGTCAAAGTCATAATTCCAAACATGCTCAGCGATTTGAGTTCGAGTAACAATCCTTTCTTTATTCTTCATAAGATATTCAAGGACTGAATATTCTTTTGCAGTAAGTTCTATAAGTTTCTCGTTCCTTTTCACTATATGAGTGCGTATATCTAGTGTTAAATCTGAAATACATAGCGTATCATCACGAGTGTCTACATTTCTTCTCAATAAAGCCCTGATTCTTGCTAGCAGTTCGTCAAAGGAAAAAGGTTTTACCAGATAATCATCAGCTCCTGAATCCAGACCCTTAACCCTATCTTCTATTGAGTCTTTTGCTGTAAGCAATAAGACAGGTGTTAAAACACCCTTAGTTCTAACTCCTTTCAATAGTGTCAAGCCATCAATAATCGGTAGCATTATATCAAGGACAATACAGTCATATTCGGTTACTTCCAATAAATATTGACCTTCTTCTCCATCTTTGCACATATCAACACTGTAACCTTCTTCTTTTAACCTCTTTGCAATTATTTTAAGGAGTGAAGGCTCATCTTCTACAATTAATATTTTAATTATAACCAACTCCTTTCTTATTCTTTATATATTATAACCTAATAGGATTAAAGCAAGATTAAATAATTCTCATTTTGTTTTAATGTTTGCTTAATGTGATAATGCAATAATAAGACTAGAGCAAATGCTCAATAAAAAAATTTGGAGGTAGTATCATGGCATTTAAAGACAGACTCAAGAAATTTGCAGCTCCATTGTTGGCTGCTACTGTAGTATTTACTGGTGTTGCAAGTTATGGGGTGACAAATGCATTTGCAGCATCTACACCTGTACCATCAGCACCATCGACAGTAAGTCAGGAAGTAAAGGGGCGAACCCCTGACTATCAAGCTTCAATTACGCTTGGTCAGCAGGACAATAGCGTGGACGAAAGTAAAGGTAACGAAAATGAAGCAAAAGATGATGCTGCACTTGCATCAAAAGCGAAAATCAGCAAGGAGGATGCAATAAATGCAGCAAAAGCGGCATATCCTGAATACAGTGTTAAAAATGCTGATTTGGGAGATGAAAACGGAAACCTGGTTTATGAGGTAAAAATGTCAGACAAAGCCGGTACGATATTGGAAGTAAAGGTTGATGCCGGTAATGCAAATATTTTAGCAGCCGACAAGGATAATGAAGAAGAAAAAGATGCGCTGGGAAACGAGAAGGCTGATACTCAAGATAAAGAATCTGGTTCTGAGATAGATACTGATAATGTTGAAGAAGAAGTAGAAGAATAAAAAGTTTATCACTGATACATAAGGCACTGCTATTAAATAGCGGTGCTTTTTTCAACAAAAGTTCCTTAAGAGATGAGACAATATTGCTTTTCTACTCAAATTTTAATCTTTGCTTAATGTACCAATCATTTCTCCATGCAATACTAAAAAATAAATAGTATGGTAATGCTATATACTAAACATTTTTTTTGATAAAATATTCATATAAAGCTTTGTATGGAGGTTTACCATGAACAAGATAAAAATCTTAATTATAGAGGACGAAAAACAGATTCCTCGTTTTTTGGAGCTGGAGCTTTCACATGAAGGTTATATGGTTGATATTGCTTATGATTGCAGGAGCGGATTGAAAAAGGCGATTGGAAAGGAATAAGCTGTTTCTTATAATATTGGGGATGCTGCTGGTACTTACTGTCGTTTCAGTTGTCCTAGGAGCATACCAGGTAAGGGCGGAGGTCGATAATTATAATACTTCTATTGAATTCTTAAAATCTCTGGGCAAAGCTGACCTTCCATCTATGCCAAACCTTAACCCTATTACAGTATCAAAGGGTTTTGTGAACATTATTGGAATGCTGGGAGCATTACTTGCAATGATTCTAGGGAACTATGCAATTGTAAAGGAAAGACGCAGTGGTACTTTGAAGCTGATTTTATCAAGCAGGGTATTCAGGGATACCCTGCTAAACGGCAAGCTGCTTGGAAATCTGATTCTGATTGCTTGAATAACACTTTTGTCCGCTGCAATTACATTTATATCGTTATTCGCAATTGGAAATGTAGCGTTGTCTGGTGGAGATGAGGTTAGGATGGGTCTGTTTTTCCTAATGTCTTTTTTATACATGTCATTTTTTCTTGTCCTTGGAATTACACTTGCGGTTATGGTTGACAATGGTAACAAGGCACTATTGCTTACTGTAATTGTATGGCTCATTTTATCCATTGTATTTCCACAGATTGGAGACACAATGGATATGGATAACCAGCTTCCGGGCGGATTTTTTGCTCAGATGGGCATGACAAGGAATCAGGAGCACAAGTTGCTGGATAAATTTAAATTCTATGAAACCTTGAGGGATGGAATTGAAGAAATGTCGCCCACAAAGCATTATGAAAGAGTTAGTTTTGCACTGCTGAATGTGAAGCCGGGCTTTGAAAAAAACACTCCTACAGAGATTTTAGGGCTCAAGTGGGTAAATTTACTGGGTTTGACGGCGCCAAGTATTATATTATGGCTTATAGCATATATGGTTTTTCTAAGGCGTGAGAATATTTATCAAAATTAACAGGAGGAACTTTTATGAGAGATTTAAAAAGTATCAAATCAATTATGGTAGGAGCGCTGATTCTGGGAATGAGCTTTGTTCTGCTTGCAGGATTAAGTCCATATGACGGTAAATTTGATACGGCATTTTATAATAGAGCATGTATCCGTGCATTGAAAGGAAATCTAGCGGATGCAATCCTTGACCTAAAGAAAGCTATAGAGTTAAGTCCGACAAACATAGAGAGAGCAATTGTTGACAGCGATTTTGATTTCATTAAAGGTTCAAAAGAATTTAAAGAATTAATGCTTAATGGTATGTCTGATTAGAAGAGCTTTCAGCGATGAGTATAATATAAATTCAAGGCAATTAATAAATGTAATTACATAACTGATAACCTAATGGAACAGAAGAGCTTGCTCATTGGGAGATCATCGGAACCCTTATATATAAGATAACTGAAAGGGCTACACCTAAAGAGCTAAAAGCAGCAGGGTTAGGTCCACACTATATTGAGCACGGTCATGACC